>DASWXS010000476.1:0-7664 GCA_036405375.1 Bacteroidia bacterium | reverse complement strand
ATTGATAGTTATCCTGCTTGTAATTATCTGTTTGATTTTTGTAAGTATAAATATTATAGGTGCGTGGGTCCGATTCTTTAATATTTATAGTATCCGCAGGCGAAACATAACCAAGGTTGTTATAGAGATAATCAAATAAACTATCTTTAGGTTGCCCGTTCAGCTTTGTCTCTGGGATTCCCCACCATGCCTGGTAAGTTTGTTCGTTTCCTGAAAAGGCGATTCCTTTTATAGTAGTTTTCTTCCCATAATATCCTCCCGACAAATACCACGAATACAATTTGGAATAACCACGATCAATAAAGCCATCGCTGCTGATCCTGGAAGCACGTGCATCCAGTGCCCAGTGGTCATTCAGCAAACCGGTTCCGGCGCTCAACGTTGTTCTGATTGTATTAAACGAACCTCCGCTGGTAATGATCTGAGCATAAGGTTTTGTATTGAGCGTATTTGTCTGGATATTTATACTTCCTCCAAATGCTCCGGCACCATTGGTAGAAGATCCTACGCCACGTTGCACCTGTATACTGTTTGTGCTGGAAGCCAGGTCCGGAAAGTCAACCCAATACGTCCCTTGGCTTTCCGGGTCGTTTGTTGGAATTCCATTTACGGTAACATTAATCCGGCTTGCGTCTGTTCCACGAATGCGAAGACCAGTGTAACCTATACCAGTTCCTGCATCGGATGTACTTACCACCGAAGTCTGATTGTTTAACAGGTAAGGTACATCCTGCCCCAGGTTTTGCTTCTGGATGTCCTCTTTGTTCATAGTAGAATAAGCGAACCCGCTATTTTCATTCGTACGTGTAGATTGCACCAATACCTCATCAATCACTACTTCATTCTTCTGTAACACGATATCTTTGGTAACCGAAGTTCCGCTGATCGAAACCGTATCCATTTGCCTTTTGTATCCAATACTGAAGGTTTCCAGCACATAGATTCCATCTTTCAGATTTTTGAAAACATACTCTCCATTTGTGTTGCTTTGTGCAGTAAGGAAAGTTTGATTAACACGAATGGCGGCATAAGAAACCGGTTCACCGCTTTCATTTTTAACTGTACCCGAAATGTTGTATTGCGCCTTTATTACTGTAAAAGCGGTAGCACACAACATAACAAGCGTACTTAAACGTTTGTTCATTTTTTATTTTGTTTTAATTAATAAATACAGCAATTGCAGGGATAGCAATTACCTTTATTTATCTCCCTCCGCAGGCATTACCCTGATCAGGTTTATAGCATGAAATGTTTGGCATCGCATACTATTGGGTATAATCTCAGCCCTTCCAAAAATGTTGAATGTTGAATTATAAATTTTGAATTAACGGCCGTTATCATTCATCATTTAACATCTATCATTCAAAATTTCCAAAGAGCACCCCTTAAGACGCCGCAAATGTATAAAATTTTCGCTAAGGATTTCAAAGTTTCATTTCTACACTAGGTAAACACGAACAGAATGCCTATTTTATTGATCGTACAGGCCGAATTTTAACATAAAAAACGTACATTTGAGCTCCTAATTTTGATACTATGATTACAGCGGAAATGCCTGTTAAATACGACAGAAAAAAGCACAAGGACGATACGTTACTTCAACTGTACAGAAACATTTTGAAGCCCCGTATGATCGAGGAAAAAATGCTGATCCTGCTTCGCCAGGGGAAAATCGCGAAGTGGTTTTCAGGTATCGGGCAGGAAGCAATTTCTGTTGGTGTTGCAACTGCGCTGGAAAAAGAAGAGTATATTTTACCTATGCATCGCAATTTAGGTGTATTTACCACACGTGGCATTCCTCTTAACCGCTTGTTTTCTCAATTCACAGGTAAGCCGGGAGGATTTACAAAAGGCCGTGACCGTTCTTTCCATTTCGGAACACAGGAATACAAAATAGTTGGAATGATTTCCCACCTTGGTCCACAAATGGGCGTAGCAGACGGGATCAGTTTAGCCAACAAACTAAAGAACGCAAAATTAGCAACGGCGGTTTTTACAGGCGACGGTGCAACCAGTGAAGGAGATTTTCATGAGAGCTTAAACGTTGCAGCAGTATGGGACCTGCCTGTTATTTTCATTATCGAGAACAATGGTTATGGTTTATCTACACCAAGCAGCGAGCAGTTTAAATGCAAGCAGTTTATTGATAAAGCAATTGGTTACGGAATAGAAGGTGTACAGGTTGATGGCAACAACGTGCTGAAGGTATACGAAGCTGTAAAAAAGATTGCAGAAGATATTCGAGAAAAACCGCGTCCTGTTTTATTGGAGTGTATCACTTTCCGTATGCGCGGGCACGAGGAAGCATCTGGAACCAAATACGTACCGAAAGAGTTGTTTGATGTATGGGGCAAAAAAGATCCTGTACAAAATTTCGAACGTTACCTGCTGGAAGAGGGTGTGCTCACTGAAGACATCATTGAAAAAATTCGTGCAGAATATAAAAAGGAAATTGAAACATGTCTCGATATCACTTTTAATGAACAGATTCCTGATGTAAACACAGATACGGAATTACACGACATGTATAAGCCTTTTGTAGCTACTGACTCTAAGCCATCAGGTAATAAAACTTCCAAACGTTTTATTGATGCCTTGTCAGACGGGATGCGCCTGGCCATGAGAAAACATGAGAACCTGGTATTGATGGGACAGGATATTGCAGAGTATGGCGGGGCATTTAAAATTACCGACGGCTTTGTAGAAGAATTCGGAAAAGGAAGAGTTCGCAACACACCACTATGTGAATCCGCAATTTTGGGAACCGGGTTTGGGTTAAGCATCAATGGTCATAAAGCAATGGTGGAAATGCAGTTTGCCGATTTCGTTTCAGAAGGTATTACACAAATTGTAAATAATCTGGCCAAATCGCATTACCGCTGGGGACAGAATGCAGATGTTGTTGTTCGTATGCCAACCGGAGCTGGTGTTGCTGCAGGACCGTTCCATTCTCAAAGTAACGAAGCATGGTTCTTCCACACACCGGGATTAAAAATAGCTTACCCTGCATTTCCATCTGATGCAAAAGGATTATTGCTAAGCGCTTTTGAAGATCCAAACCCGGTGATGTTCTTCGAACACAAGGGATTGTACAGAAGTATTACTGAAGATATTGCCGACGAATATTATACCATTCCGTTTGGAAAAGCGCGTGTTGTTAAAGAAGGAACACAGGTGTCCATCATTACGTATGGTATGGGCGTACATTGGGCTTTGGAACTGGTTAACCAGCATCCTGAAATTTCTGCGGACATTGTTGACTTAAGAACACTTGCTCCTCTTGACACGGAAACGATTTATAATTCTGTAAAGAAAACAGGTAAAGCATTTATTCTGCATGAAGATACCTTAACCGGTGGAATTGGTGGAGAGTTAAGCGCATTGATCTCTGAACATTGTTTCGAATACCTCGATGCGCCTGTTGCACGTGAAGGTAGTTTAGATACTCCTGTTCCAATGAACGCGAACCTTGAAATTAATTTCTTGCCGAAAGAACGTTTCAAGAATAAGTTGATGGAATTGATCGGGTACTAAAACGGGGATTATAAACCCTTTGTTTACAAATGACCTGGGCATTAAATCTGTTATCATTTTATGCGTGAGGTTTCTATCCCTTCTTTCCAGGCTTTGGCTAATTCCTGGGTGCTACGGAACAAAATGCTCTCATTCACGATCAGCATGATGGTGCCATTGTCTTCTTCCCCAATCAGCATATTATGCTTCTCGTATAGAAAATTTGCCAGCTTCTCCCTATTAACTCCATTCACTTTCATATAATAGATATTGGTACCGTTTTTTTGTTCGGTTACGGAAACGCCTTCTGTTTTATTCAATTCGGCCATTAATGCTTTGGTTGCCACTATTATCTTCTGCCATTTTTCATCTATATCTTTTACATAGTGAAGTGCCATAGCTGTATTTGTCCAGGTTTGGAACATTGTGCCACCCAGTATTTTTATCTCATGTTCCATTTGGTCAATGATAGTTGCATCACCACACAACATAGCACCTCCAGCCGCATTCAGGTATTTGTATAATGAAATGTAAACTGTATCGAATTGCGATGCGTATTCTGCAACTGTTACATTTGCATATGCAGCCGCGATGTGTAAACGCGATCCGTCCAAATGCAGCTTGTAACCATTTTTTCGGCACCAGGCCGAAATTTCTTTTATTGTTTCGAAAGGAACAAATGCTCCGTCGGCACGTCGCACAGGGTTTTCTATCATTACTGTTCCCAGGCCGCTTTTAAATACTTCTTCATTATCCAGGTAATTGATCGTATCGATGAGATCTTTCAACTCATAATATGGTTTACCTTTTCCCACAGGTATCAGGCGCTTGTTGTGTACGCTCTGCGCCGCATCTGCTTCGTCTCTGTATACATGTGAATTTTCAGGTACAATTATTTTCGTATTGTTGCCATTCAGCAACTTAATAGCAAGCTGGTTGGCCATGGTACCCGTAGGAACGTAAATTGCTTTTTCTTTGCCGGTAAGTTTGGCAAACGTTTCTTCGAGTGCTTTAGTGGCGCCGCCATGTCCATAAAAATCATGCCTGATAGGTGTTTGCACATGGATCTCCTTCAACTTATCGATATAGTTGATGGGCGGGTACAAGATTCCATCGAAAATAAAATTTACCCGCTCGGATTTCTTTGTTTTATCTTCTTTTTTATCGGTAAGTGTAGCAGCATCAAGCCCCATAGAAGGCAATAAAAGTGGCACGGCTCCCATGCCCATTTTTTTCAAAAAATCCCTGCGTGTATTTTCTTTCATGCTACTACTTTTTTGTTTGATCAATTGTACAATCCGTTTCTACGAGCTTAAATCTAAAGAAAAAATTGTATTTTTCTTCCACTCTGATATGCGCAATATTTAAACAAAAAGCCCCGTCTTACAGACAGGGCTTTGTATTTTTAGTGTCATTTTATGATTAGATCACAATCTCATCTTCCAGTTGGTTGAAGAATTTATATTCCATCAATCCGAAAGAAGCCATACTGCGAACTTCTATATTTCCACCCATTGCTTTCTTCCATTTTTTCAGCACACTTGGCTTGAACCAGGAACCTTTGGTAATGTATGCCTCAATATATGGATGCACAGATACAATTACATTCTTCTGGTTTTGTTCCTTGATAATGTATTTTAGCGTGCTTTCGATCGTATCAACAAACAACACGCTTGGCTGAACTTTGCCGGTTCCCTGGCAGGTAGGACAAACTTCCTGCACATCTACATTCATTTCCGGACGCACGCGCTGGCGGGTGATCTGCACCAAACCAAATTTACTCGGAGGCAAAATGTTATGCTTTGCACGATCGCCTTTCATTTCTTCCTTCAGCTTCTCGAACAATACCTTACGGTTGTCGGGGTTGTGCATGTCGATAAAATCAACAACTACAATTCCTCCCATATCGCGCAAACGTAACTGGCGTGCAATTTCTTCTGCTGCTTCCAGGTTCACCGCCAAAGCATTTTCTTCCTGGGTTTTATCACTTTTTGCACGATTACCGCTGTTCACATCAAATACGTGAAGCGCTTCGGTATGTTCAATGATCAGGTAAGCACCACTCTTCATGTTCACGGTTTTTCCAAACAAACCTTTGATTTGTTTTTCAATCCCGAAGTGATCAAAGATCGGAACCTTCACATTGTTGTAATGTTTTACAATATCAACTTTATCAGGTGCAATGTTTCCAAGGTATGATTTCAGCTCTTCGTAAACTTTAGCATCATTAACGTGAATGTTGTTGAAGTTTGCGTTCAATAAATCACGCAGCATCGAGTTGGTTCTGTCCATCTCACCTAAAACGCGCATTGGTGGCTCAGCCGACTGAAGCGCTTTGAAGCACTCGTCCCATTTAGCTACCAGGTCGTTAAGATCGTTTTCGATGTCGCTTACTGTTTTGTTTTCAGCAACTGTTCGCACGATTACACCAAAATTCTTTGGCTTGATGCTTTGCATCAGTTCTTTCAATCTTTTCTTCTCTTCTGTATCCCTGATTTTTTGAGAAACAGAGATCTTATCAGAAAAAGGAATAAGTACCAGGTATCTTCCTGCAATTGAAATTTCAGAAGTAATACGCGGACCTTTTGCAGAGATCGGTTCTTTGGCAACCTGAACTAAAATGTTCTGCCCGCTTTGAACCACATTGTTTATTTTTCCATCTTTTGGAATGTCGCCTTCATTTTTAAAATACATCAGGTTCGAAACGTTTTGTTTTCCGTCTTTAACCAGTTTGGTATATTTCATTAACGAAGCCGCCTGGGGGCCCAGATCAAGGTAATGTAAGAAAGCATCTTTTTCATATCCAACATCCACAAAAGCGGCGTTGAGACCTGTCATTACTTTTTTTACTCTTCCCAGATAAATATCCCCTACGGAAAAACGCGTATTGCCTCTTTCTTTATGCAGCTCAACGAGCCTTTTATCATTTAAAAGTGCAATAACCGTATCGTTTCCCGCACTGTTTATTATCAGTTCGTAACTCACGATTATAAATATTAAGTGAATCCGGTTTTGGGCAACTTATAGCAAACAACCATACGGAGAAGATTTACATCAACTCCGTATGCAATGCTTTAACCCGAAATTTGCGGACTAAATTAGTAAGAGAAAAAATGATTATTTTTTCTTATGACGATTTTTTCTTAGACGTTTTTTACGTTTGTGGGTTGACATTTTATGTCTTTTTCTTTTTTTTCCGCTTGGCATAACTAATGCGTTTTTATTGGTTAATTACTTTTTAATTTATCTATGTACTTGTTTATTTCCTTTTTAGCATCCTTATCAGGCACCAAAGAGGCATATTTTTCGAGGGTTTCAATTGTTTTTTGTTTGTTACCCATTTGTTCGTATGCATCGGCCAAATAAAGATACGCCTCAAGATAGTCAGGCTTTAAACGCACTACTTTTTCAAAGCGCGCTATTGCTTTATCCATCTGTCCTGATTTGGATGAGAATGCTGCGAAAGCCAGTTGAAGATTTACATTAGTTGAATCGGTTTTTTCAATCTCCTTCAACATGCTGATTCCTTTCATCGGATCAGAAGTTCCTTCTACAAAGCATGAGGCATAACGGATTTTCGCTTCTACATTATTCGGTTCCATTTTAAGTCCTTTTTCAAAACAAGACATTGCCTGTTGATACAGGGCGCCTATTTCTTCAGGGGCTTTTACAAAACGAACCGCATAATAATAACGATCTCCTGCTTTGAACCATGCATCAGCGGAATTTAGATTAGCAGCTGTTTTTTCGGTATAAAAAGCAGCAACATCCGGCTGCATCAATCTATCCCAAAAAACGATCATACTATCCAGGGCCGCGTTGTCTTTAGCATTTGCAGCTATCTTTTTTTCGAGTGTTGCATGAATCTTTTTCAGCGAGTCGGGTAAAGTAGATGCTTTCGTATCCACAAATACTTTAACTCCCGGCGAGTTAGCAACTTCTGAATTAGTGGTAACAAATTCTTCAGCCTTTTTCTCAGGTGTTTTATTGGCAAAATATAAAAGAACGAATATTAAAACTGAAAATATGATAATTCCTATTTGCAGTTTATTGAGCGACTTCATTGTAGAAGTTATTTAGCTTCAGCAACCGCCACCTTCACATTTTTCTTCACTCTGTCAGAGAAGTTTTTAGAAGGTTTGAATGCAGGA
>DASWXS010000475.1:0-4253 GCA_036405375.1 Bacteroidia bacterium | reverse complement strand
GCTTTGGATGAATACATTAAAAAGAACTTACAGGTACCGGCTTCCTGTGCAAGTGAGGAGATAATTATTATTCGTGTAATGATTGATGAAGCAGGAAATGTTACCAAACCAAAAATACTGAGTAAAACAGGTAACTGTTCTGATTGCGAAAAAGAAGCGATTCGTTTTGTAAAAGCAATGCCTGCGTGGATTGCAGCAACAGCAGATGGTAAAACATTCACTTCTCAGAAAACGCTTACCTTATCATTTAAGAAGTAATTCTTTTCGTCGCGGATTTTACAGATTGCACAGATTTTTTTACTAGGTTAAATTATTTTACCGATTTTATTTATTAAAACAGAATTGATTTTAATTATGTTTAAATAAATTCGCGTAATCCGCGAAAATCAGCAGCAAACTTACAAATCATTTACCACTTCGCGCCAGGAATAGCTCTCGGTAAATATTGCATTTCTGCAAGAATATATCCTAAATGCTCGGTATGTTTTCCTTCGCGGCTTCCGCGTTGCATAAATGTATTTTCGGGAGTATGAACTTTTGCTTCAGCTAATACTTCAGCAACATGTTTTTCCCACTTCGTTTTTACTGCATCCAGGTCTACTGCTATTCCTTCTTTCAGAAGAAGTTCGTCTACGGCAGTCATTTCAAATAATTCACCGGTATATCTCCACAAATCATTAATAGCATTTTGCAGGCGCTCATGACTTTCTTCCGTGCCATCTCCAAAACGAACCATCCAGCTCGCTGTGTGTCGCATGTGATACATGATTTCTTTTACTGATTTCGCTGCTATACCCGCAAGCGTTTCATCTTTACTTTTGGTAAGTTCAGAGTAGAAATAATAATCAAATACATCAACAAAGAACTGGCGGGCAATAGTTTTTGCATAATCACCATTTGGTTGTTCAACCATCTGAGTATTAAAAAACTCCCTCTCTCCACGCAAAAAAGCAAGGTCATCTTCTGTTCTTCCTTTTCCTTCGACTTTTGCTGCGTATTCGAGTAAGGAACGTGATTGCCCCAAAATATCCAAAGCAATATTGGTAAGCGCTAAATCTTCTTCCAGGAAAGGGCCGTGACCAGTCCACTCGGAAAGACGTTGAGATAAGATCAAACCATTGTCTGCTAAGCGCAGTGCATAATTGAATAATGCTTCTTCTTTTTTCATTGTATCTTGTTCTTGTCAGGTCGAGCGCAGTCGAGATCGACTTTACTTTTTTTTCTTAAATGGTCTCGACTGCGCTCGACCTGACACTATTCTTACTTAAATATGTTTAACTCCTTCAGGTATTTGGTAGAAGGTTGGATGCCTGTATACTTTATCATTAGCAGGTTCAAAAAACGGCCCAAGGTCTTCTGGCGAACTTGAAACGATAGCAGCAGAAGGTACAACCCATAATGCGGTTCCTTCGCCTCTGCGTGTGTACAGGTCCCTTGCATTTTGTAATGCCATTTCCTTATCAAACGCGTGCAGACTTCCGCAATGAACAAACGGTTGTCCTGGTTTTTTTTGTACAAATACTTCCCAAATTGGTCCTTGTGAGTCAGACATAGTCTATTTAAATTTTGAATGATTAATTTTAAATGTTGAATTGATCAGGCTGCAAAATCCATTTCTCTTTTCTTATCTGCATGAGCTTTAGCTGCCGCTCTTACCCATTCGCCTTCTTTGTGTGCGTCCACACGTGATTTTAAGCGCTCTTTGTTGCAAGGTCCGTTTCCGGCAATAACAGCCATAAATTCGTCCCAGTTTGGAGTCCCAAAATCATATCCCTTTTTCTCTTCGTTCCATTTCAGATCCGGATCAGGAACAGTGAGTCCAAGGTATTCAACCTGTGGTATGGTTTGATTGATAAAACGTTGGCGCAACTGGTCGTTACTTTCACGTTTGATCTTCCATTTGATAGCATTTGCAGAGTTAGGAGAGTTGGCATCGGTTGGACCAAACATCATTAGCGTTGGCCACCACCAGCGGTTCAAAGCGTCCTGCGCCATTTGTTTTTGCTCAGGTGTTCCAAAAGCCAGGTGACAAATACTTTCGTATCCCTGTCTCTGGTGGAAACTTTCTTCTTTACAAATTCTCACCATAGCACGTGCATACGGACCATATGAAGTACGTTGTAACATTACCTGGTTCATAATAGCTGCCCCGTCAACCAACCAGCCTACAGCACCTATATCGGCCCAGGTTAGGGTAGGGTAGTTGAAAATAGAAGAATATTTTGCTTTGCCGGTATGCAATGCATCCAGCATTTCGTCTCTTGAAGTACCAAGCGTTTCAGCAGCAGTATACAGGTAAAGACCATGTCCTCCCTCGTCCTGAACTTTAGCCATTAACACGATCTTTGCTCTTAAACTTGGGGCACGGGTAATCCAGTTACCTTCCGGCAACATTCCAACGATCTCAGAGTGTGCATGCTGAGAAATCTGGCGAATAAGGTGTTTGCGGTAATTATCCGGCATCCAGTCCTTAGGTTCGATCATCTCGTTTTTCTGAAGTTTGGCTTCAAACCATTCCTCCATATTTGCACCTGTTTGTGTATTTTCCATGGTTTTTTTGAATTGCGACAAATATAAGGTTTTATGAACGAATCTTCAGTATGATTTTGATCATTTTTAAAGCTAAAAACCACTGAAAAATCATTCAGTCATTACAATTCTCTTTATTTCATAAAATACCATAAAATGATGAGAAGAAACACAGTTAAAAGCCTAACTTTGTGCCCGGTTTTTTTATCCGAATTACAATATGATTACTACTGATATAGCTGTTATTGGCGCTGGCCCTGTTGGTCTTTTTGCAATTTTTGAAGCAGGTTTATTAAAAATGCGTTGTCACCTGATCGATTATCTTCCACAGGCGGGAGGTCAGCTTTCTGAGATCTATCCAAAAAAACCAATTTATGATATTCCCGGATTTCCGAGTGTTTTAGCGCAGGAGCTGGTTGACAATTTATTGGAGCAGGCAAAACCTTTCCACCCAACTTTTACATTTGGAGAAAGGGTAGAAATGCTTGATAAACGTGGTGAAGGCGATTTTATGCTTACCACCAATATGGGAACACAGATTCATGCAAAAGTAGTTTGTATTGCAGGTGGTTTAGGGTGTTTTGAGCCAAGAAAGCCGGAAGTAGCAGGTTTGGAACAATTCGAAAACGGGAAAGGCGTAAGCTATATGGTTCTTGATCCTGAAAAATATCGTGGTAAAAAAATGATGCTTGCCGGTGGTGGCGATTCGGCACTCGACTGGACTATTTTCCTTGCAGATGTGGCGAAAGAAGTAACGCTTGTACACAGAAGCGAATCGTTCCGCGGTGCTCCTGATTCGGTGAGTAAAGTAATGAAACTTGCAGAAGAAGGAAAGATCAAATTGTTATTGAATACAAACATCCTCCATATTAACGGTAATGGTCATTTGGAAACTGCTACGGTAAAAAATGCGAAAACCAATGAAGAGCAAACCTTCGAAATAGATAACCTGATTCCATTATTCGGATTAAGCCCTAAACTAGGACCATTGGAAGACTGGGGTTTTGATATTGAAAAGAACGCTATTGTGGTGAATACAGACGATTACAGCACCAACATTCCTGGTATTTATGCAATCGGCGATATCAATACTTACAAGAATAAACTGAAGCTGATCCTTTGTGGTTTCCATGAAGCGGCATTAATGAGTCATAGCGCTTATAAATATATTAACCCTGGAGTAAAATATACAATGAAGTATACCACTGTTCAGGGGGTTCACGAATTTTAGTGTTCGACTTTTGTATTATCTCTAAATTGTTGTTCTAATTCTGTTAGATTTAATACAGGTAAAATAACGAGCTTTAAATTTGCTTGAAGAGTTAGTGTACTTATAAAAGATCTTAAATAGGGGAAAACAATAGCTATTGAGTTTCTATAGAAAAAAGTTGGGATTTCTTGAAATGAAGTGCCTTTGTCAAATTTGAAAGTAACATTCATTTTTGCTTTAATCTTTTCTACTTTGTTAGTTTCTCCTTCAAAAGCTGTAAATCCTAAAGTTAAATAAAATTCTGCTTCGGATTCATTATAGACTCCACTCGGATTAAATGAAATTGCTAATGAATCAGTTTGGCCATGAGTTTCATTAAATGAGAATTCACTTATGTTGAATTTTACAAATTCAAAAGCAGCTTTTTTTGTTTCATTCATGACACAAGTTTACAAAAAAAAAAGACTCCGAATATTTCGGAGTCTTTTTTTCTGTTATTTCTGTTGTTTCTTTT
>DASWXS010000474.1:0-4688 GCA_036405375.1 Bacteroidia bacterium | reverse complement strand
ACCCGGATTTCACCCTAAAAAGAATGATGCTGTCTGGTAGCCTTGCGAAGGGAACCTCATTAAGATCATTAAATGATATTGATGTGGCCTGTTATATCAGTGGCGCGGACATACCTAAGGACATTGCAGCCCTGATGGAATACCTGGCCGAAAGATTAAGAAAGGCTTATCCCAATTTTAAACCGGAACAAGTTAAACCGAAAACATATTGTGTAACTGTTTCTTTTAAAGGTACAGGATTGGATGTTGATGTTGTACCTATACTTTATAATGGAGATACTAATTGGTATGGAAACCTGGTAAGCCAGGATGATGGGAGCTTTCTTGAAACTTGCATACCCCGACACCTTGAGTTTATACGTACAAGGAAGAAAAAACAAGACACCCATTTTGCACAGGTTATACGCTTGGCAAAATACTGGGTTCAACACATGAAATCGGAAAATGAGAATTTTAGGTTTAAGTCGTTTATGGTTGAGTTGATAATGGCTAAATTACTGGATGAAGGAAAAGACTTTTCGGATTACCCTGAAGCGCTTCAGCATTTTTTTACCTATGTTGCCAACAGTAATATAAGCGAACTTATATCTTTCACTGATTATTATAAGCACTCGGAATTGGGAACGTATTCTGAACCAGTAAAAATAATCGATCCGGTGAATGCAAAAAATAATGCTGCAAAATTATATACAAGGCAACAAGCAGATGCAATTGTAGATGCTGCGATTGATGCCGGTGATGCAATTGACGCAGCTTTAGCAGCAACAACAAAAGAAAACACCGTTTATTATTGGCAGAAGGTTTTTGGTCCAACATTTCAAATTTAACTTATGAGCAGTTTTACATTTTCAGAATCACAAACATTTACGTTGACACATGCGAAGCACCTTGCTTCTAAAGTTGCAACTGACTTAAAGCGTATGCAGCGCTTTTATAACTACCCATCCGATTCGAGCATTGAGGCTTTTGAAGCTGAATTGATCGAGTTTCTTAAAGGAGGGTATTTAGGAACAGTTACTTACGGATTTAAAAAAGATGGTAAGTGGATAGAGCCATCTTTGAAATATACCGCTAAAGATTTATCAGGTATGTCGGGCACAGATGATGATCCAGGTCGCATACGACCAGGAGCAAACATTGAAGGAGCGAGTTTTGGCTCTTATATGACGTATACTTTGGCTTATAGCTTCATGGATGAAACCAAGAAAAAAGATTTTTTGAAAACATTACCATTTCAGAGAACGGGTGCGGAAGAGCCTGGGATTAATGGTTATTTAAGTAGTGATAAAACTTATTCATCTGGGGGAAAAGCGTTAGAAAGATCAATCGTAAAAAGTTATTAATGGAAACAATTAAACCAAAATTTGATGAACTGTTTGAGCAGGCATTTTCTTATCCCGATGTGGATATGCAAGAACGCCTGGCTAAACTTGTTGGACTTGATGCTGAGAAAGAGCAACTGTCAAAAACGCTTGGCCTGTTAGTAAATTCAGCAGGTTTAGTAGAATGGGCACAAAAACACCACCCGGAAGCCAAAAAAGTAACTGACATTGTGTTAAGAAGACCGCCTTTAATTGTATTGGCAGGTGATGTTGGCTCTGGTAAGACAGAACTTGCAAGTACCATTGCCGATGCGGTTGCACGACAAGAAAAGATCAGTATTACTTTACTTCCTCTTAGTTTATCAACGAGAGGGCAAGGTCGTGTGGGGCAAATGACACAGCTCATTTCTACAGCTTTTGAATATACAGTTGAAAAAGCAAAAAAACTTAAAGGTGAATCCGGTAAAAACAGGGGTGCTGTTATACTGTTGGTTGATGAAGCTGATGCGTTAGCTCAATCAAGGGAAAACAGCCAGATGCATCATGAGGATAAGGCCGGGGTTAATGCATTTATCAGGGGTATTGATAGCCTTGGTAATGGTAAGTTACCTGCTGCGGTAATTATGTGTACTAACAGACCGAACGCTCTTGACCCTGCAATAAAAAGAAGAGCAGCGGAAATCTTTTATTTCCAAAGGCCTGATGAAATGCAACGTTTTTCGGCATTAGAAACTCCTTTAAGTGAACTTGGGTTTTCGGAAATAGAAATAAAACAAATAGCTGATATTACTGGCCCAAGAGATGGTAGGGAATATGGATTTACTTTTTCGGATCTTATGCAAAGGTTTATACCAACAATAATTTTAAATGCATATCCTTCACAGGCGGTATCTTTTGATAAAGCCTTGGAAGTTGCGAAAGCAATGCATCCAACATCAATCTTTAAAGAAAACTAATATGGCAGACTGGTCGTTAACAACCCTTTTAGAGGGTTTACATGATGATATTCATCAGCGGTTGGAAACCGCGCGCAAAGCATTGGCACATCCTGTTTCAAAAGGTGATGCCAGTGAAAAAATATGGCTCGAATTATTTCAAAACTATTTGCCCAAAAGGTATCAGGCGGAAAAAGCCCATGTTGTAGATAGCAATGGAGTATTTAGTCAACAAATGGATGTGGTTATTTTTGATCGGCAATATTCACCTTTTATTTTTACTTATGAAGGTCAGATAATTGTTCCAGCCGAAAGTGTATATGCGGTGTTTGAAGCAAAACAGACAATCAATGCTGACCTGGTAAAGTATGCCCAGGAAAAAGTTGAAAGCGTTCGGAAACTCCACAGAACAAGTTTACCAATACCACATGCCGGAGGGACTTACCCTGCCAAACCACCTATTCAAATATTAGGTGGTATATTGGCATTTGAAAGTGAATGGTCCCCTGGAATGGGAGCAGCTTTAAAAACAGCTCTTACAAAAAATGATGGTTGCCTGAATTTTGGTTGTGTTGCTTCACACGGGTATTTTAATTATGATGGAGATCAACGTAAGTATGACTTTATTACGGGAAGCAAGCCAGCCACCACTTTTCTTTTTAAACTTATTTCACAGCTTCAATTTAGTGGCACTGTGCCGATGATTGATATTATAGCGTATTCAAAATGGATCAAATAACTATATGTAAACTGTATAACCATGAATAAAAAAGGTAAATATGCTCTGAACGGGGCTTTAATGTTAGGTTTGGGCAATGCGTTATTAAATGCTATTAATCAGCTAAACCAAATGGATAAAGAACCAAGTAAAACGTTTGATTGGGGACAGTTATTAGGATCTGCTGCCAAAGGAGCTGTTGTTGGCGCAGCCGGGGGATTTGCAGTTGGGGCAATAGCTGATCATCAAAACTCTCTTGAAAAACCAATTGACACGGATGCTTTTTTGTTTTCTGTAGTTAATACTGTAAGATTAAATAAAGAACATGGTAGTTATAAAAGTTTGGATGAAAAAGCAGATCGCTTAATTGAATTACTTAAAATTGAACTTGGTGATAAATTAGCGGGAGAGCCGATGAGGCTTGGCTCAACTGAGAATGGAACTGCGCTTGCAAATAATTTTGATATTGATATATGCCTTGCTTTTAAACCTGGAAGTTTTTCATCAACGGGGGAAATGTTTACATATCTGAATGATTGCCTGGAAAAATTAGTAGGAAAACAATCAATCATAGATACCAGAGAACAGAAAAAATCGATAGGAGTAATACTTGAGTTACGAGGGGAAAAGAGAAAAATTGATATTGTTCCTTATAAAATAACCGCTGCAAAAGGCAACAAAACCTCGGGTTACTTATATGTAAATGATCCTTCTAATCCGACTTACACAAAAACCGATGTTCACGCCTTAAAGAATTTTAAGTTAACTGAAACTCAAAAAAAGATTGTTGTTGCTTTGAAGCACTGGAAGCAAAAATACAATTTACCATTGAGTTCGCATCTTCTTCAAAACTTTGTAAAGGATGCCTACGAAAGAAATGTTGTTCCAAGAAAATTCACTCATAAAATAATGATGGTATTAGGCCACATCCGTGATAATATGGACGTGGCTGTAATACGCAGTATTGAAAATACGAATAATGTTCTTACTGATATTTCAGACGGTAAAAAAGCAGAAATAGTTGCTGCTTGTAAAAAGGCGATTGAAGAATATGAATACCAGCCTAATTCAGTAATTGAAACATTTGGAATTGAATAATGAGGCGATGGTTATATGCCATACGCCTGTGGCTTGCGCCTTTGACTGAGCGGAGCGAGATGCGCAAACAACAACAAGCGGTGCAGCACAACTTGTTGGCTGCATGGCTTGTTACATTGTATTAAGGCAAAGCGAACAGGAATTTGGCGAGCACCGATGGAATGGAGCACAGACAAATTTTTGTTGGCTTTGCCTTGCGTTAGGGATTGCAGTGGAAAGCCCACAGCGAAGCGAGGAATTGGAACGGAAAGCCCGACCCGAAGGGGAACGCCAAAAAAAAGAGCTAACTTAATTATAATTCTAAGTGCTGGGCTACGTTTACACCGTAGTTGCAACTGAATGTTTCTCTAAAACCTCAATGTAATTCTCTAATCTGATTACCAGTTCGTCATAAGTTAGAAAGATAATATTTTTTGAAGCATGAGTTAAAAGACGGTAATCATCTTTTTTCTTTTGGTTATCAAAATCGGTAGATTTTCCTGCCAATATTATACCTCTTGGTCTTACAACTTTTAGATCAATGTTGTGTTCATCCTTAATGTAACTGCGAACCGAATCAGCATGTTTAGAAATGATTTCAATGTAATTTTCTACCTGTATTATTGCTTTTGAAAT
>DASWXS010000473.1:0-5937 GCA_036405375.1 Bacteroidia bacterium | reverse complement strand
GGCTTTCCTGTGCCATTAAAGGTGTTTTAGTTAATCCGATTAATGCTAAAACAATACATACTATCTTTTTCATTGCACACTTTTTTTTAGAGTTTATTTTTAGTGAATACCCTGTTCTTAGGTATTTTTTTCAGAATATTTCTCAAAACCGAGCCAATTATGTATTTAACTGTAAAACAACATGATAACTCAACAGCCTGAGTGTTTATGTTTTATTAACGGGAAATTTTTTCTCAAAATGAGAAAATCGGAAAATGAAAGGGCACACGAATAAACACGCTTCTGTGCAAAAAACCTCCCGGAATTTCCTCAGCAAGGCTTTATTCTTCCTTATTTAGTAATAGAATTATTTCAACATGCGGATACATTTAATTGCAATTGGCGGAAGCGCAATGCACAATATGGCACTTGCCCTTCATCAGAAAGGATTTACGGTAACAGGTTCTGATGACGAGATCAATGAACCTTCAAAAAGCCGACTGGCAAAAGCAGGTATCCTTCCTGCCCAGATAGGCTGGTTCCCGGAAAAGATCAATAAAGATATTGATGCAGTTATATTAGGCATGCATGCACGCGAAGAAAATCCTGAACTGATAAAAGCACGTGAACTGGGCTTGAAGATCTATTCGTACCCCGAATACATTTACGAGCAAACAAAAGATAAAACACGTATTGTAATAGGCGGCAGCCATGGCAAAACAACCATTACTTCCATGATCCTACATGTTATGAAACACACCGGTATGGAAACCGATTTTATGGTAGGCGCGCAGCTGGAAGGTTTCGATACCATGGTGAAATTAACCAAAGAAGCCAAATATGTGGTGATTGAAGGTGATGAATACCTTGCTTCACCAATCGACCGCAGACCTAAGTTTCATTTGTATCATCCCAACATTGCCATCATCAGTGGCATTGCCTGGGACCACATTAATGTGTTCCCGACTTTTGAAATGTATGTAGATCAATTCAAAAAATTTATTGAGCTGATTGAACCAAACGGGACACTGGTATATTGCAATGAAGACCAGGAATTAAAAACATTGGCTGAAAAAGTAAAACAGCTGCCGCTCACTTTCAAGCCCTACTCTATACCGGAACATAGTATCGAGAATGGTATTACTCATATCCATTACAATGGAAAAACACTTCCATTGAAGATCTTCGGAGATCATAACCTGATGAATATGAATGGAGCCCGAATGGTTTGCAACAGTATTGGAATTGATGATGACAAATTCTACGAAGCCATCGCTACTTTCAAAGGTGCATCCAAACGTTTGGAACTGGTAAAAGCAGATAAAAATTTTGCCATGTACAAAGATTTTGCGCACTCCCCTTCCAAGCTAAAAGCAACCATCGACGCTACAAAAAAACAGTTTGCAAACCGGAAACTTATTGCCTGCATGGAGCTTCACACCTTCAGCAGTTTGAACGAAAACTTCCTGAACGAATACAATGGTGCGATGGATAAAGCAGATGAAGCAATTGTATATTTTAACCCGCATACCATCGCCCATAAAAAGTTAAAACCTATAACCGAAGAACAGGTAAAAAAAGCCTTTGCCCGAAACGATATAAAAATCTTCACTGAATCGGATAAAGTAAAAGAATTCTTAAAATCAGAAAACAGGAACAACAGTACAGTGCTAATGATGAGCTCCGGTAATTTTGACGGAATCGATTTTGCAAAGCTGGCAGGTGAATTGGACGTGAGCTAAAATTCTTTTTACCACTAAGGCACTAAGAACACGGATTTACACTAAGTTACATTTGCTTATACAAAAAAGAGTCGCATATTATTATGCGACTCTTTTCTTAGTGTCTCTTAGTGAAACCTTTGTGCGCTTAGTGGCAAGGATTACAACTTAATTCCCAATTTTTTCGCTAACTCAGGGCTCAGTGCTTTTTTGTGAACCATGATGCTCACAGTTTTATATTTTACATACGCTTCTGAAGCATAGAAGTAACCATCGCACTCATTACGATCTACACCCCAGCTGTTTTTTACAACATAGTAATTGGTTCCGGTTTGATCTTTTGCCATACCTACGATGTGCATCCCATGATCGTCCTGTGTTTCGTAGTTATCAAAAGCAACCTGGCGCATTTCCTGGTTGATCTCAGCCTGTTTGCAAGGTTTATCAAAACATTTGTCTTTATCCGAAGCACTCATGTTATTCCAGTTTTCCGGCATTAAAGCCAAACCATCTTTAAAACGGAAATATTTTTCGCTAACATCAGCTGCCCAGCCAATACCAAAGCCTTTATTGATAGCACCACTCATTGTTGCCATCAATTCATCCAAAGGCACATTGTATGCCTGCTGCCATGCCCAGTTATCAGGAATTTCAATAACAAATGGCTGGTAAAATGGGTGGTGTGTAAATGAAGTGATATAAACATAATCATCCGCATTTATTCCCAGTTCTTTCGCATACGATTGCGGAGTGTATTTTTTTCCTTTATAATCAAATGATTCAGGAGCTTTACCTAAATAGCTGTTCAGGGTTTCTTCAAATTTACCTCTCCATTCTGTTGGTTTTATCGTTTCATTTTTAGGATCAACAACTGTAGTCAATTGCGCTACCAAAGTAGAATCCATTGCTTTGTGATCATAAGGGAATTTAGCTGTTGCCTGGTAACTTCCGTTATAAACTTCAGTTGGAACCATTCCATAATTCTTAAGTACATGCACCACGTCATGGAATTCCCCACCTTCTGCAAACTGTGCTTTTCCATGCATACGTACATAATTCTCCGCTTTTAAAGGATACGCAGTTCTTACCACAAACATTTCGCTCAGGTCAAATTCTTTTCCTTTACCCATCCTGATCAATTCTGATTCAAAAAAGGAAAGTGAAGAAAAGGTCCAGCAGGTGCCTGTCTTTCCCTGGTTTTTCACCGACGTTGCTTCGATGCTTTTAGTAGTAGTGAATTTATATTCACTGTTCTTTTTGTTTGTTTTGTCCTGGGCATTAGCGCTAACTACTATTAAAGCAGCTGCCGCCAGGAGAATTGATTTCTTCATTAGCTGGTTGTTTTGGATTTATCTTTTTTAATTTGTTTGAATAATATTATCGTTTCAAAACCGGTAAAGGCGAAGTACAAAAACAAAAACAATACCGCAAATGGTATTAATCCCGGTTTGTTTACAAAACCATAGATAACAAGTACGATAAGGCTCAAAAATAATTTGATCCCGGTAGCTCCCATAAAACGCATGGTAAATTTATTCTTGTTCTCATCGTCAAGCGCTTTCATCAGGCTTAAATGCGAAACGTATGAATAAGCGAAGAAAAAAGGAATAATGAAATAAGCACTTGTCGAAGCATATTCTTTTGGGATAAACAGGTTCCAGGCAACAATCCCGAGCGTTATGATAACAGAAAAAATAATTAACCGGACGAGATATGACATTATTTTTTTGGCTTTAAAAAATCTTTGATTGATAAATAAATAGCGGCAACAATGGAAACAAGACTAAGAACCAATGTAAATATGGGCGTTTTCCAACCCATCCACTGATCCAGCTTTCTTCCTCCCAATACACCAATCGTAATGATAGCTCCCATCTGGAAAGCCATACCGGTGTATTTGAGGTAGCTGTTAGACCGCGGCGATTTCGGCTCTTGCTTCACTTTCTGTCAGGATATTTTTTACTACACCACCCATACTGCAAGTTCCGGTGAACTGGGCATCCGGCTCAATTGCTATCTTTCCTGTTGTAATATCTCCCTGCAGGCGTGCTGTTGCTTTAAGAACAAGCAACTCACTTATTGTGATCCTTCCTTTGATTTCTCCTGAAATGTCTGCATTCTGGCATTCGATCTCTCCTTCAATACTTCCTGAAGGGCCAACAACCAACTTTCCTTTAACAGAAATAGTGCCTTTCAGATGACCATCAATACGAAAGTCACCATTAGAACGTACCTCACCAACCAGTCTTGTTCCGTTCCCAATAAGGTTTATTGAAGGACTGTCTCCACCTGTATTCTTTCCACTTCCTTTGTTAAACATGCCTGAACTCATTTAAATAAATTTGATGCAAGATATGAATAATCAGGTAATTATGCAAAACGATTTAGGAGATTTGCCTTTGATTTTCACATAATTACACAAATGGTTAAAAAGCAAGTTAGCCGCAGATTTTCGCGGATTACACAGATTATAAACTATAAGCAAATCCTTGCGAAAAGGGAGTCAATAAGAATTAAAAAACTATCCTGTTTAAATTTGCGTCATCTGCGCAGAAATTCCATTAGGATTAAGCTAATACGTAAATATCTCTCAGGTTTCTTCCCTGCCCGTCATAGTCAAGTCCGTAACCAACAACGAAGTCGTTTCCGATCTCCATTCCGGCATAGTCAACCGGGATATTCTTTTTATAAGATTCAGGTTTTAATAACATGGTAGCTACACGGATTTTCCCTGCTTCACGTTTTTGAAGAACAGCATGCAATTTTTCAAGAGTAACACCCGTATCAACAATATCTTCAACAATAACAACAGTTCTGCCTTTCACTTCGTCAGAAAGTCCTACCAACTCGGTTACAGATCCGGTACTGCTGGTGCCATGATAGGATGCAACTTTAATAAAAGAAATCTCGCATGGAATATGCACCTCTTTCAGAAGATCGGCAGCAAACATAAATGAGCCGTTCAATACCACAACAAATAAAGGGAATTCATCCCTCAGATCAATATTGATACGCGTTGCAAGTTCTTTTACCGCCCGCAATATTTTATCCTCACCTATAAAAGGTTTAAACTGCTTGTCTTTTACCGTTATTAGTTCCATAAATGTGGTGCAAATGTATGCTTTTTAACGAATAATTCCCACTCCTACCACAAATCAACCTTTGGTAAAATTGCATAGAATTAAAAAAGGAAATTTGCTAATTTCACCATGATTTTAAATTACTACTTATGTATAAAAGAACAATTATTGCACTACTGTTACTTATTTCTGTTGGCGCGTTTGCACAAAAAGCGCAGGTAACCGTTGAAGACATCTGGAAAAAATACACCTTTTTTCCCGGTGCATTCGGCGGCTTCAATTCCATGAAAGATGGCATCAGCTATTCCGAAATGGAAGAAAATGGCGACATCAATAAATACGAATTTAAAACAGGTAAACTGTTGGGCAATATTGTTAAGGCCAATGAGCTGGTTCCGGAAGGTTCAACAGCCGCTATTAAAGCCGGGGATTATTATTTCAGTGACGATGAAAGCAAGATTATTTTTCCAATGGATGCCGAACATATCTACAGGCATTCGGCAACTGCCACAAACTACGTTTTTGATTTAAAAACACGCAAACTTAAAAACCTGTCTGATAAAGGAAAACAAATGTTTGCAACCATAGCGCCTGTTGGTAACAAAGTAGCTTTCGTAAGAGACAATAACCTGTTTGTAAAAGACCTCGATAAAAATACTGAGACCCAATTAACCAATGATGGCGAATATAATAAGATTAAAAACGGATGGGCTGATTGGGTGTATGAAGAAGAATTCAGCAAACCGGAGGCATTTGAGTGGAATGCGAATGGAACAAAAATAGCTTACATCAAATTTGACGAAAGTAAGGTAAAAGAATACGAAATGGCAATGTATGAAGGTTTGTACCCTGCCCAATATAAATTCAAATATCCTAAAACAGGAGAAGCCAATTCTGTTGTAAGCGTTTACATTTATGACCTGGCAAGCGGAAAAACAACACCGGTGGATATTGGTACTGAAACTGACATCTATATTCCACGCATCATCTGGACAACAGATGCGAATGTACTTTCTGTTCAACGTATGAACCGTTTACAAAACAAAGTAGAATTATTATTTGCTGATGCTTCTAACGGATCCACAAAAGTGATCCTGAAAGAAGAAGCGAAAACATATATTGATATTGCCGACAACCTTCGTTTCCTTGAAAATAAA
>DASWXS010000472.1:0-17967 GCA_036405375.1 Bacteroidia bacterium | reverse complement strand
CAACCTGGGCAAAACGGTTTATTTGGAAGAGCTGTTTGATAATTATGAGTTTTTGCTGAAAGAAAAAATCATATTCTCGCAACAACAGCTTTCCCAGTTCGATTTTAAAAATATGGTAACCATTGCTTTGCGTTTGAACAAATACGATTGGACCAAACAATTTATTTCGCGTTACCTTTCTTATTTGCCCGAAGCTGACCGCAAAAATGCGGAAGTATATAATCTCTCCCGGCTTTTTTATTCTACGGGTGATCCGCGCAGAGCCCGAAAACTTATGCAGGACGTGGAGTTCACGGATATTTATTATCACCTGGATGCCAAGGTGCTGCTGGTGAAAATATATTATGACACCAATGCTTTCGAGTCATTAATGCCATTGCTCAATAGCTTTGGTAATTACCTGAAACGTAACAAAAAAGTTTCGGCTACGCAGCGGCTTACTTACCAGAATTTTTTGAAACTGGTATTACGGATGTTTAATTATAAAATGTTCGAGAAGGGTAATGCAGAGCAAATTAACCAATCACTTGAAGAGGCCAAGCAAATTGCCGACATTAATTGGTTAAAGCAAAAAATGAACGAGCTGATTCAATAACAGATCATTCTTTTTTAGAGCTCATTAATCTCAATGCATTATAAATAGCCTGGTGACCTATTGTTGCGTGATCTTCACCCGGTAAATAATCAAAATAACACTTTACATTCTTTCCTTTTCCGGATTGAATTTTTTCTGCGAGTAAATTTGCATCCACTTCCATCACTCTTGGAATTTTGGTTGGAGTAAGCCCTTCTTTGCCAACCCCTATGTAAACACAAATGGGCTGAGCAAAAGTGGAATCCAGGATTTTAGGAGTGTAATTCAATAATGAACCGTTATCCCACCACAAGCTCGGGCTAATAATAATGTATTTATTAAATAACGCAGGCTTCTTAAATAAAATTTCAGTAGCGAATAAACCTCCTAACGATTGCCCGATAATAGTTTTTGAAGCAGTGGTTTTATATTTCTTTTCGATATAAGGTTGTAATTCTTTTTCAATAAAGCTCATGAACTTATCAGAGTACCCTGTGGTGGGATAAAGTTTTTTGTCTTCTTCGATAGTTGTAGGAAAAGTATAATCTCTCTTCCGGTCAACAGTGGCAATACCTACTACAATAGTTTTTGAGCTTCGTTCAATCCATTCAAAACTATTGAATTGATATAATCCAACTACGTGAATAAAATCTTCGTCGGCTGATCCATCGAGTAAATAGGTTACATCATATTTGGTTGTGTCTTTAGCATTATATCCTTCCGGTAAATAGATATTTAAAACCCTTTGTTCGTTTAAAAGTTTTGATTGCATTTCCTCAATCGTTCCAATAATAAAAGGTCTGCTTGTATTTGAAACCTGGGCGTAAAGGTTGATGCTGATCAGAATTATTATAATCGTTAGACAGATTCTTTTCATTATATCACAGTTAAATTACTCGTTATTTTTTTTCTTCTGATTCAGAACACTATTCTTTTTGCTATAACCAAAATAGATAATTAAACCCAAAATTAACCAAATACCCAATCTTAACCAATTGGCCCAACCAAGACCAAAAATCATAGCTATACACACCAAAATGCCGGCAACCGGAACATAAGGGACAAAGGGCGTTTTGAATTCACGCTTTAAGCCGGGTTCTTTTTTGCGAAGAACAATTACGGAGATGCTTACCAGGATAAATGCGAATAATGTACCGATGCTGGTCATATCACCAACAACATTACCCGGAACAAAAGCAGCAAATAAACCAACGATGATTAAAATTGCAATATTGGCTTTGTAAGGCGTTTTAAATTTGGGATGCAGGTCACCAAAAGTTTTGGGTAACAGCCCGTCTTTTCCCATAATATAAAACACGCGCGATTGCCCCATCAATAAAGCCAGGATTACAGATGAAAATCCTGCCAGGATTGCAACAGTGACAAGCTGGGCCAACCAATTGTAACCGTGCATGTATTTACTGATTGCAAAAGCAACGGAGGCTTCTTTCCCTTCGGTACGAAAATCCTCAATAGTAGCTACTCCTGATAACACGTGGCCGAAAAGAATATAGAGAACAGTGCAAAATGCCAGTGTGCCAAGAATACCAACAGGCATGGTTTTCCTGGGGTTAATAGTTTCCTGGGCAGCGGTGCTCACAGCATCAAATCCAATAAAAGCAAAGAACACAGTGCCTGCTGATGCCAATATACCCATGATGCCGCCAAAGCTATGGGATATCCCGTTTTCATCTGTGTAAGTTGTAGCAGCCGAAATATACGGTGTATGATTAGATGGGTTAATAAAGCTCCATCCGATAATAATAATCGAGATAACGATCGCTACTTTTATTATTACGATAATGCCATTCACTAATGCAGACTCTTTAGTGCCTTTGATAAGCAACAAGGTAATCGCTCCAACGATTAATAAAGCAGGTAAATTAATAATCCCATGCTCACCTGCCAGTGAGGTTTGAAAAGGAGAGTGTGATAAGGCATAAGGAATAGGATCTGTATGCAGCACATTTACCAGCATGTTATTGAGATACTCGCTCCAGCTAATGGAAACAGTTGCAGCTCCAACAGCGTATTCTAAGATGAGATCCCAGCCGATTATCCATGCCAGCAATTCACCCATGGTTGCGTAAGTATAGGTATAAGCGCTTCCTGAAATGGGAAGGGATGAAGCCAATTCTGCATAACAAAAGCCACATAAAGCACAACCGATAGCTGCTATGAGGAAACCAAAAGTAACAGACGGCCCTGCATTATTGGCAATTGCATTTGCAGTGCTGACGAAGAGTCCTGAACCAATTACTGCGCCTATGCCTAATGCAATTAACGACCATACACCCAGGGTGCGTTTTAATCCCTTTCCGGATTCGTTGGCTTCTTCCAGGATTACTGATAATGATTTTCTTTTCCAGATAGACATATATTATTATTTAATGCTTATAAAACGGATAGCTCCGGTCATCATTTCAGGAACGATAATTTGGTTTTTTAAAATTGTGAAATCTGCCGGGCCGGCTATGGGTTCTTTTAATCTTACTTCAGAAACGTTTCCCGAAATAATATCAATTGCCTGGATAATACCTTTTTTCTCAAAAGCCACCCAATTGCTTGTATATAATGTATTATTTAGTAACCAAATGCCGTCAAAATAACCTTCGATAGCTGCCAGCCGGGTGAACTCATTGTTGGATAAATTGATGTACCCAACAATTCCATTGGGTTTGTTGTCGGAACCAAAGCCATTTACATACAATCGATTCGCTTTTTTATCGTAGAATAAACCATTAACACCAGCAATAGTTTTATCGGTTAGTAGTTCGGTGTATGATTTTGATGCGAGATCTACTTTGTAAATTTTGTTTTTATCAGTCGCAGAAACATAGAGTGTGTTTTTATCAGCTACAGTGATGTCGTTGAGAAACGATATACCATCAGAGAAAGTGATAACATACAGTTTGTTACCTGTTTTAATATCCAGTGCGATCACCCTGTCAATATCAGCAATAAAGAGGACACCTTTGGAAATGGTTAAGCCTTTGGGTGCGTTCAATGTTTCTTTAGAGAAGCTGGAATCAAGGATTTTACCCTTAAGATCCAATTTGATGATTTTGCCATCGCCGTCTTTGTTGGTTGGATCTAGTTCTTTTCCAATGTCGGCAGCATAAATGAATTTATCGTCAGAAGTAACACTTTCGATGTGATTAAAACCCTGGACAGTGAAACTGTTTTGGGCGTTTGCGATATGTGCTGAAAAGATAGAAATCAGCACAAAGCACTTGATTAGTGTTTTCATTTTAATTGTTGATTTAGTGAAGTATTGTTTTCTTTTAGCTCGGTTAGTATTTCCTTAACTCTTTCCTGGATTGACATATGGGTGTTTGAATCATTAAGAACCAAAGTGTTTGCCCAGTTAATGAACTCAGGTGTATGCTGCTCTTTACGTCCTGTTTTCAGGTTAATGAAAGTAAGTTTCGATCTCAGTATAGCTTTGAGATGGGTCATGCTCTCATTCATCATTAAAACTTCAACATAGAGCGTATCGGTATCAACACTCAGCAGGGAAGACTGGATGGAAATGGTTTCATCAAAAAATGCAGGCTTTATATATTGAATTTCGTGGTAACTGATCACCCAACCCTGGTTGTTTTTATAATAACTGTTGTAGTCAAAGTTATATGTGTCTTTTAAATGATCCTGGCGTGCACTTATCATATAGTCGAGATAACGTGCATTATTAAGATGCCCGAACATATCGCAATCATGGAAGCGAATTTTGTAATTGGATGAAGGAGTTTTATTCATAGCTGTTGTTTTAAATGTTTTACCATATACCACGCATCAACATATTTGCCATTGATGATTAGATCTTTCTCAAGTAGACCACCCAATTTTTGAAATCCTGCTTTTTCATAGAACTCAACCAATGAAAATTCTGAGACAATAGTAGATAGCTGTAGCTGTTCGATGCCGGGGATGGTGTGAATGATTTGCAAAAGCTCGGAAATGAGCTGTGAGGCAATACCTTTGCTTCGGTATTCAGGTTTTACATAAAGCGAATGAAAAGAAGCCCTGTGCCTGGCTTTGGATCGTTGATCTCTTTTGAATTTGAGAAAACCAATTAGGTCATTTGAATCATTGAACGCACCTAAAGCAAATGCTTCCAGGGGATTTCCCCATTGTGCGATTTCGGTTTCGTAATCCATAGCTGATTTACTTTGCTGATCTTCATAACTATCACTGAATGCGAAAGGCGATTCCAAAAGACTATATTGCCTCAATGCAATATAGTTTGTTATATCTCCCGTATTTAAAAACCGGATAATCATTTTTAATTTATTGTTTCTTGATTAAGAATGCGCATATATTGAATCCATGGTCCTACCTCTGCTTTATATTGTTTTGCCATTACACGTGTTATTTGCGAAATGTGATCTAAGTCGTGAACAACCCAGGCAGAAATTAACTGGGATAAGCTAACCGAACCAAATTCAGGGTGAATAGCAGTTTTGCTTAACTGTTCATTCGTAATATTTAGTATTTTAAGTTTTGCCATGCTGGAATGGCGGATTCCAACAAAGTGATCAAGTAATTCATTTATGTTTTTGCCTTTGCTTTTCTCGAATTGTGCGAACCTGTTTAGAGGTTCAAACTTTCTTACAGCTGAATCGGAAAGCACAACTTCAATCCTGGGTATCCAGTTTTCTTCATCGCAATGTACCAGGTGACCTATTACATCATAAGGCGACCAGGTTTCGCCTCCTTCATTGTTTTGCGTCCAATTTTCATCCAGCTTGTACAATAAGGAACGTAGCGATTGTGGAGTACGTTCCAGGATTTGAATAGAGTGTTCGATAGAAAAATTCATATTGTTTATTTTAAGTTTTGAATTACCATAGCAGAAGCGCCGCCTCCACCATTGCAAATTGCAGCTATTCCATATTTACCACTTTCCTGGTTTAAAACAGAAGTAAGTGTACAAATAATGCGGGCTCCTGATGCGCCCAATGGATGGCCCATTGCTACCGCACCTCCGTATACATTTACTTTGTTGGGATCTAAACCTAGAATAGTTTGATTGGCTAACACTACTGCAGCGTATGCTTCGTTGATTTCAAAAAAATCGATGTCGTTGATGTCTAAGCCTGCTGAACGCAATGCTTTTTTGATAGCTTCAGCGGGAGCAATGGTAAACCATTCCGGGGCTAAAGCAGCATCCGCATAGGCAATGATTTTTGCAAGGGGTTTTAACTGGTATTTTTCTACCGCTTCTTTTGAGGCTAATAATAGGGCAGCAGCTCCATCATTGAGATTACTGGCGTTGGCGGGGGTAATTGTACCGTTGCTTTGAAAAGTAGGTTTGAGCTTAGACACTTTTTCGGGAATAATTTTCGCAACATCTTCGTCCGAATCAAGTATTGTTTCCCCGTTTTTTTGAGAAATTTTGATCGGAACAATTTCCCGGCTGAATTTCCCGTTTTGCTGAGCTTTAGCTGCTTTACCATAAGAGGCGAGCGCGAAAGCATCCTGTTCCTCTCTTGAAATATTAAATTTTTCTACGCACATTTCGGCAGCATTCCCCATATGAAAGTTATGATATACATCGGTTAAACCATCTTTGAGCAAGCCGTCGATAAATGTTTCATTGCCTAACTTGGTTTGCCTTCGGAGCATTGCATAATGCGGGGCATTGCTCATGCTTTCCATACCGCCTGCAATAACCAGATGCTCCAAGCCTAATTGAATTTGCTGTGAACCAATAATCGTAGCTTTCATACCTGCAGCACAAACTTTGTTGATAGTAGTACAATCCACTTCATCCGGGACACCGGCAAACCTGGATGCCTGCCTGGCGGGCGACTGGCCAAGATTAGCTGACAGCACGTTACCCATGTAAACCGAATCGATATTTACAGGATTGATACCTGCTGATTGGTATGCCTCACGAATTGCCATTGTGCCCAGCTCAGTGGCAGCTATGTTTGAGAGGTTTCCTAAAAATCCACCTATTGGTGTTCTTTTGGCTGATACTATAAAAACTTCTTTCATTTTGTATTTATTTCATTTTCATTATTAATATACCAATCGGTATATTTTTGGGTAAAAAAATTTAGTTCTTTAAATCATGGATCATTTTAACGAGAAAGTCCATGGTAATATTTAACTCTGTTGGTTTGCCGGTTACTTTTGCCTGCATTACCGCACCTTCAGTAAGTGAGATCAGGATAGCCGCAAATTCGGTTGCATTGGTGTTTTTCTTTATTTCTTTCGTTTGAATTCCTTTACTAATTATTCGCTCAATGGAAGAGCGCCATAAGTTAAGGGCAGCAATGGCTTTCCCTTTGAGCTCCGGGTGTGTGTCATCCGAATCTACAGATGTATTAAGTACGGGACAACCTCCTTTAAGAAAAGGTAATTTCAGAATTTGCCGGTGTGTTTCAGGATAAACCAGTAGCTTATCAATAGACGATTCACGTTCACGAATCCGTGTAGCAATGTAATTGGTTATGTTGGCAAAGTTATACTCAAAAGCAGCGACAGCAACTTCATCTTTGTTTTCAAAATTCCCGTATATAGAACCTTTGGTGAGGCCGGTTGCATCAATAATATCATTAAGAGAAGTTCCTGCGTAACCTTTCGAATTGAAAATAGGAGCAGTCTTCTCGATAATAAATTGACGTGTGCGTTCAGCTTTTGACAGTGTTTCCATAAGCGGTTATGCAAATGTATAAAAAATATACCAATTGGTATATATTAAGTTGAAATAATTACATTTGGCGTGATCAAATTGAAATGGATTTTGTAAATACACCTTTTTTAGGAAATGGGGTTGTTCTGCTAAAACCTTTGGTAAAAGCTAATTATCGGGCACTTTTTGAGATTGCTTCTGATCCTTTATTGTGGGAATATCATCCCATAAGGGATGGGTATACGAAGACAGGATTTGATAAATTCTTTAACGAGGCTATTGCAGCAGGTTCATTGCTTGTAATAGACAAAGCAAACGATAAAGTATTCGGATGTACGAGAATATACGGCTATGATAAAAAGGAGAGCTCAGTTGTAATAGGCCATACCTTCATTAGCAGGCAGTATTGGGGAAAAGGATATAATAAAAGTATAAAGCAGCTTATGTTTGATTATGTTTTCCGATATGTCGACAAAGTTGTCTTCTATGTAGTTGAAAACAATACCCGATCACAAAAGGCATTGGAAAAACTGGGAGCATTTAGAGTTAACCGAATAGTAAGATCTTATGAAAATAAGGAAATTAATTGCTGGGTTTATGAGATGAAGAAAGCAAAGTGCCTTTAACCCAGTGAAAATTTTTCATCGGCCGGGTTTTTTATTTTACGAGCCTGTCTACCAAACGTTGTACCCTTGGGCCCAGAATTAAAATCGCCGGAACTACTACCAGATATGCCATTCCCCAGGATCGTAACCAGGTGCTTATAAATTTTTCGGTGTATCCTATATTTATAGAGATAAGTGTAAACGAAATAATACCTGTTGTAATAACGCCCATCATGAGGGCAAATGCTATTTTATTTTTCATGAATTTATTTATTTAGTAAAGCCACCTGTCCTATATGATATTGCATGTGATTGGTGCGACCAATTAATACATTTAACCTGTTACGGTGCGGTTCTTTTGCAAAATCCTCTTCCGATACAGCACTGTGTTTTTGAAGCCATTCATCAGTGCTTAACTTATTGAAGTGTGATGCCAGTTTAGTATTTACGTTTTCCCAAACTGTTCTTAATTCTCTTGTAGAAGGAATTTCTGATACAGATCTGTCGGGCTTGCTTAAGAATGCTTCCTCTAAATGCGGGTAAAGCTGTGGCTCAAAATTAAGAAGTGGCAGCATTTTATCATGAACAACTGCAAGGTGTCCCAACAAATACAGACCCCTGTTTCTTCCGGGCGAAGTTTCCTTTTGCAGATCTTCATCGGTTAGGGAATTAAACATTTTGTTTGCCGCTTCTAATCGGGAGTTCCAGGCATCAAGCACTGATTTTATAATTAATGGTGTTGCTTCCATGTTGTGTAGTTTTTAAGATTCTTATATAGCAAAGGTACACAATTAAACTTGCAAAATGCAAGTTTAATTGTGTTTTATTTATTATCTTTGTGGGGAAATGAAAAAGCAAGCGAAAGAAGTTGTGGGGAAACGATCGGAATGCCCCATTTCCTGTACCATGGACCTGGTGGGCGATAAATGGTCGTTGCTTATTATCAGGGATCTGTTATACCTTGGAAAAACTACCTACAACGAATTTTTGAGCTCGAGAGAAGGTATTTCAACTAATATATTAAACGACAGGTTAGTAAAGCTCACCGAAGTTGGTTTGATCACTTATACCGGAACTGCAAAACGTAAGGTATATGAGTTGACTAAAATGGGGCAAGACCTGAAACCTGTTCTTGAGTCGGTGGCGAGGTTTGGACTAAAATACTCTACAGCCGATAAGACGTTCATACAACATGTAAAGAAGAGAATGGATTTGTAGTATAACAAGGAAACGTGTAGCGGATCATCTTTTCATCTGTCATAAATTGCTGTTTAGGATAAATTGATAGCAGTATTCTTTTATTAAAATTCTTACCTGTCGGAATACAGCCATAATTTCATCCTCAGTTCCTGTGGCTTTTGCCGGATCCGGAAAGTTGTAGTGAAACTTTTTGGCACTTGACGGAAAATAGGGGCAACGTTCTTTTGCGTTATCACATACAGTAATTATGTAATCGAAATCAATAGCTTTGTATTCATCAATATGGTTTGAAGTGTGGCCTGAAATATCGATCCCGTCTTCCATAAGAATTGCTACTGCTCTAGGATTCACTCCATGGGTTTCAATCCCGGCGCTAAAGATCTCAGCTTTTCCTTTTGCAAAGTGCCGAAGATAAGCTTCTGCAATTTGACTCCGGCAACTGTTTCCTGTACATAAAACAAGTATCTTTTTCATACGAACAGCCAAATGAGATTAATAATACAGAATTTTGCATCAAAGCCGAAGATCAATTGCAGGATAGCTACTGAAGAAGTGATCACGAGCGGTTTTTTGTATTTAGTTAAAAACTCTTTCATTAGCAGCAAACTGTTTTTTTAAGAGTTAATGTTTCAGAATTTGTAACATTGGCATTACAGCCACACTCGGTTTTGGTAGTTTCGTTTGAAACCGTGCAGCAAGCTGTTGCTTCACTCATTTCGTAATGAGGGTCGTTGAATTCGGCATCATCATGGAAATAATAAACTTCCCATTGTACTCCATCAGGGTCATTGGCCCAAAACTTATCCTGTTTGGCATAACAGCAACTAGTACCAACTTCTTCTTTGGAAACAATGTTTTTTGCTTTCGCTTCTTCAAGGCGTTTGTTTAACTCCTCGATACTCTCAACCTGGAAACCCAAATGACCAAAATTTTGCTGAACACGCTCTTTATTCTCAACAAAGGAAATAATTAAGGAAGGGCTTTCCAAAGTGTATTTTGCGTAGTTGGGTTTTACTTTAGATGGTTCCTGGCCAAATAGAGCGTTGTAAAACTTAACTGATTGTTGAACGTTGCTGACATACAGGCTAACGTGCATTCTTGGAAATGGATTTGTTTTCATTATTTTAAATTTTAAATTTTTAATCGTAATTTACCGATTATTAAAGCTAAATTTTTTTAGCTTACACCGGTTATTTTACTTCTGCGTTCCAATAGAACAGTATTTCTCCATACATTATTCATCTTACCAATTTTTTCCCTTATGCCAACAGTTCTGAACTCATTGTTGTGATGCAATTTTATACTTGCTTCGTTTTCCGGAAATATCCCGGCCTGGAGAGTCCATATGTTATTTGCTTCGCTGGCCTTGATCAATTCCTTCATCAGGAAATCTCCAATTCCTTTTCCCCGGTATTCACTTGCTATATAAATACTTACTTCAGCAACACCGGCATAAACACATCGACCTGAAATGGGAGTTAAAGCTGCCCAACCGATGACTTTAGCATTTTCAATTGCAACAAAACGACAATGTTCCAGATGCGATTTGTCCCAATCAGCCCATGAAGGCGTTTCTGTTTGAAAAGTAGCATGACCTGTGGCGATTCCTTCCAAATAGATTCCTGCAACTCCAGGATAATAACCTTCAGTAAGTTTTTCAATTTTCATTAGCAGCACTTTCCTTTATTGGTATATGATCCAAAAAATGATCCGAGATAAGATTTTACACTTTCCCATTCCTTTTCATCAATACAGTAGCAAACCTTAACACCTTCAATTTCACCTTTGATCAATCCCACTTCTTTTAATTCTTTCAGGTGCTGTGATACAGTACTTTGTGATAAAGGCAGATCTTCAACAATATCACCACAAATGCATGCCTGTTTTTTAATAAGCACTTCCAGGATTGCAATACGGGCAGGATGTCCAAGTGCCTTCATATACTTGGCAATCTTATTCTGTTTTACTGTAAACTCTTCTGATTTGGAAACACCCATTTTAATTGTATTTATCGCAATATTACGATAAATATTTTATCAGAACAAGGAAAACTTAAAAATAAATCAAAGCGCTTGAAAATCAATAAGATTATTTGCTGAAGATTCAGTTCTTTTTTTGATTGAAGAAAACATCTTAAAAGGAAGAGTTAATATTTAAAGGCAATTCAGAAAACGGTATATTTGTTCGGAATGAAACTGAGCAGGCTATATACTGAATTTACGAATAGTGAGAAGACCTCGGGTATTATTCTTATCCTCTGTACAGTTTTATCCCTTGTGCTCAGTAACTCAGCAGTTGGCGAAAGCTATCTTCATTTGTTTCACCTTAAAATTGCTCATAAACCAATAGAGTTTTGGATTAATGATGGCTTAATGACCATTTTCTTTTTATTGGTTGGACTCGAAATTGAGCGTGAGATTTATATCGGGGAGCTTTCGAATATACGAAAGTCTTTGCTTCCAATAATAGCAGCAATTGGAGGAATGCTCGTTCCTGCATTAATTCATTTTAGTTTAAATTCAGGAACAGCTACTCAAAGTGGTTTTGGAATCCCGATGGCAACAGATATTGCATTCTCCCTTGCCATTCTTTCATTGCTGGGGAATAGGGTTCCCGCATCTTTAAAAATATTTTTAACCGCTTTAGCAATCATTGATGATTTGGGCGCAATCATTGTTATTGCCCTTTTTTATTCTAAAGGATTTTCACTAGTGTATTTTTCGATGGCGATGGGACTCTTTGGAGTGATGCTTATTTTAAACCGGCTTAAAGTTTACCGTATTTGGCTGTATTTAATAATGGGTGTGTTCATGTGGTTTTGCATGCATAAATCAGGAATTCATGCAACCATCACTGGCGTTCTCCTGGCATTTGCAATCCCTTTTGGTAAAGGAGATGAGGATTCTGTTTCCTATCGTTTGCAGCATAAGCTACATTTGCCTGTTGCTTTTATCATTCTCCCCTTATTTGCTTTGGCCAATACGGCAATAATTATTCCCACGGGAATATTAGATAGCTTATCCGCTTCAAATAGCTACGGGATCATTTTGGGATTAGTGATCGGAAAGCCTGTAGGAGTTTTTTTATTTTCTATACTGGGAATTATGATAGGTTGGTGTGCATTGCCGGATGGACTGAAGAAGCATCATTTATTATTAACCGGATTGCTTGCAGGTATTGGTTTTACCATGTCGATCTTTATAACCCTGTTAGCTTATAGCGATCCAATCTTAATTGCTGTTTCAAAAGTTGCTATTATTATTGGTTCGGTTGTTTCTGCGGTTTTGGGATTTATCGGCTTGAGACTGACATTAAAAACACAGAATGCAGATTAAGAGTTTTTTGGATATTTGGGTTTTAGATAATTAAAGAAATTTAAATGGATTCGGTATCACATATTGTTATTGGCGCTGCAATTGGCGAAACATTTCTTGGGAAAAAGATCGGACGTTGGGGAATGCTGTTGGGCGCAATTGCGAAAAGTGCACCTGATTTTGATTTGTTTTATACCGGGTTAGCCGATCCGCGTGCTTATATGTGCGAGCACAGGGCACATACGCATTCCTTATTTATTGAAGCATTATATGCCATACCTATAGCCTGGCTCCTGGTTAAAGTTTTTAAGCAGAAAGTTTCATTTAGCCGAATGCTGCTGTTTATGCTCGCTTGTTTGTGGGGCCATTCACTTTTGGATTGGTGCACTAATTTTGGTACACAATTATTACTTCCTTTTAGTAACGAAAATTACTCGTTAAACACGCTTGCCATCGTTGATCTGTTATTTACTTTACCTATGCTCACTATGGTTTTGATCGCAGTTTTTTACAAACGAAATGAAGGACGAAGAAACAAACTTGCCAGCATCTCTTTAATTTATTGTGGCGTTTACCTCGGTCTCACGTTTATTAATAAGGCCCAGGCAGAAAGTATTGCAAAGGATTCGATAGCAAAAAATAACATTCCTGTTACTGCGCATATAACAAATCCGACTATGCTTAATAATGTGTTGTGGTATACAGTGGGAAGCAATGATAGCACTATTTTTATTGGAGAGTTTAGTTTATTGCACCGGGAGAACCCGATCACATGGCACAGCTATCCGCGTAACCAGCATTTAATGAAGGAGAGCAAAAGTAAAAAGGATGTTGAAGTGCTCCGGTGGTTTAGTGATCCATATACAATTGCACAAAGTAATGGTGATACACTTAATATGTACGCTGTAAAATTTGGCAGAACAAACATGCAGGAACGCGAAATGGAAAAAACATTTATTTTTCATTACAAGCTCTATCAAAAAAATGGTGTTGAAACAATGGGAATGGAGCAAGGGAATGAAAAAAACATGAAGTTGAAAGAAGGTTTTGTTGACTTGTGGGAAAGAATTTGCGGAAGAAGATATTGATGGATTTATTTTGAATATATTAAAGCTATTAGCTTACCCGGCTCTGCGCTTTTCATCTTCCACACCTGTTGAACGTTGTCTTGCTTTGGGAACAGTACTTTTTCCGAAACGGTAAGTATAAGAGAAAGTGGCAACTCTTGAATCCCACGTACGTTCGGTTACAAAATCCTGGTTTTGGTATTTAACAACCACTGCAATGTGATTGGTCAGAAAAATGTCGCTCATGCTCAATTTAAATACAGACTTTTTGTCCTTGGATGTTTTTTGAACACCGGCTGTAACCTGTGCCAGGCTTTTTATATAAAACAATCCCCAAACCATTTTACTTTGATAAAAGCCGTTCAGCTCTGCCGACCAGCCCTTGTCTCCAAAAGTGAACACATTGTTTAAATTCATATCCCAGGAATTGAAACTTTGCTGCAGGTTGCCACCCTGCAAAGAACTTGCGTAAATATTCCTGTAAACAGATCCTGAAAGTGTGGAGTTCATCCATTTTTTAATTTTAAATGGAATGTATACGCCCAGGTTATATTGCTCAAAATCGCGGATGTTGGCAGGGGTCTGGTAAGAAATCTTTGAAATATCGTCCTGTACAAAAATATCGGTAATGCTTTGTTTGCTGTTGGTATAACTGAGTGTTGTAATGTATTTCCCTTTGAATGTGTGGTTCAGCTCACACACATTTGTCATTACGGGTCTCAGCGTTGGATCTCCTACAACATAAGTATAAGAGTCAACAAACACTTTAAAAGGATTCAACTGCCGGTAACTTGGACGGTCGATACGGCGTGCATAAGAAAGCGATAAAGCATTTTTCTCTGAAAACTTCCTGTTGACCACAACATTTGGAAAAAAGCTGACATAATTCCGTGCGAAAGTTTCACCGGTAGCGAACTGCTTTCCCCTGGTATTGGTATGTTCCATTCGCAGTCCGCATTGCAGGTCCCATTTGGTGAGCTCTTTTGCGTAACTTAAATATGCTGCATTAATATTTTCATTGTAAAGAAAATGATTGGAGCGCGATGTATCCAAAATATTCTCATTATTGAGTACATTGAAAAATTTTACATCATTATCAGAAGTCACAAGGCTTGATTTGACACCGAGCTCCAGTTTTTCTTTTTCGGAAAAAGGATGAACATAATCCGCTTTGATGGATTTCACCGTTATGCTTCCCTTCTGATTAGTGGCCAGGCGGGTATCGGTAAGTGTGGTTCCGTCCGGGGAAGAATTGATGTTGTGTACATCCTGCAAAGTTTTTGAACCGAAAGAACCTAAATCAACGTCTGCTGTCAGTTCCTTACCGGTGCTATCGAATGTGTGCTTGAAATTCACATTTCCGAAGCCGTTGAATCTTTTTTCATTCAATTGAATTCCTGTTCGGGTTGTATAATCCAGTATGCCATCTTTATTCCTGATCGTTGCGTTTGTAGTTCCATCGCGTTTGCCTTCATTCCAGTTACCGTTCATCATCACACCAATCACCGTTTTGTTACTGGCATAAAAATCTACGCCCATTCGTGTGTTATGCGAGCTGAAAGGTTGCCTGGTGTAGGATTCCTGTTCGAAGGTAGAAGCCAGGTTATGATTCTGATCAAAGAATTTCCGGTTAATATAGAAGTAAGTAAAATTCTTTGGTTGCGAATACGAATAGCTTCCGAAAAAACTCCACTTCTTTTCCCGTAAATTAAAATTGGCACTGGCCGATGGTTTCGGGTAAACACCTTGCCGGTAGCTTAGTGTAGCGGAACCATTAAATCCTTGTCGCTTGTCTTTTTTGAATTTGATGTTGATAATGCCTGCATTGCCTGCAGCATCATATCTGGCGGATGGATTGGAGATAAGTTCGATGGACTGAACGTTGGAAGCGGGAATACTTTTGAGATATGAAATGAGCTCTGTACCCGACAAGGGACTCGGTTTTCCATCTATCATCACAACCACACCTGATTTGCCTTTCATGTTAATGGCGCTTTCTTCATTTACAGTTACACCAGGAGAACGTTGCAACACTTCAAGCACTGTATTGCCGGCAGAAACGATGCTGTTCTCTACATTAACAACAAGTTTGTCCAGCTTACGTTCAATAAATTGTTTATTTGTACTGATGGTAATTTCATTCAGTTCTTTAGAACCGGGTTTCAGAATAATATCGGGAAAATCAATCAGATCTTTTTCGGAAGAAGTGCTAAACAAAGGACTTACGTATGTATCAAAGCTCATTCCCGAGACCTTAAAAAAATACGTGTTGTATGTTATATTATCGAATTCAAAAAAACCTTTATCATCTGAAACGGCTGTTTTTACAAGTGAAGAATCATCGGAATGGTATAATGCAACGATCACAAACTCGGCAGGTTTATTTGCTTCATCGCTGATCTTCCCGGTGATTTTTACAATCCCGCTTTGGGCAAAAGCAAAGGAGCAAAGGGTGCAGGCAATACTAAGTAAAAGTGCTTTCATGTGCTTTGCAATTATAATGATGCTACAAAGGTAGAATGCACATAAAAAAGATCTTATCGAAATGGTTCAGGCGGTAAAATAACATAAATGAACCTACTTTTTGAAGTGACGTTGTGATGAGCGGTATATCAATAAAAAACTAGCACTTTCTCAATGCAAATTGAATCCCGATAATTTGGTTACTAAACTATCGAAACCGGATTTACACTGATTTCATTTTAGAAAAGAATTAAAAAAGCGGATCATCGTAAAATGATCCGCTTCCTTACTAATAGTTGCAACCGATATTATTTAATTCATTTAAGTTCTGAGAGTATTAACTTTTTCTGTTTAAACGTATTCTTCATTGCCTTTTCTCTGACTTTAGGATCATCACTGTTAATAAGGTCAAAATATTCAACGGGCACAACCTGCCACGATAAACCATATTTGTCTTTACACCAACCACAGGAGCCTTCTTCGCCACCGTTTGCAGTCAAAGCGTCCCAATAATAATCTACTTCTGCCTGGTCTTTACAATTAATAACAAACGAAACAGATTCATTAAATTTGAAGAGTGGACCTGCAGCTAAAATGCTTAATTCCATATCTGCAATTTCGATAATGGCCGTTTCAAAGTCTCCTCCGCCTGCTTCCGGTGGATTTTTATATTTGCGATGCTCTTTCAAATTACCATCTTTAAATATTGATAAATAGTAATCCGCTACTGCTTTTGCATCTTTTGTCTCAACCCAAAGGCAAGGGGTTATTTTTTGCGCAACAGGATCATGCTTTTTTACTAAAGTTTGAGTGGAAGTTGTATCGGTTTTACTGCTTTCGTGAGAACTCTGTTGAGAATTTCCGCAACCCATTAGATTAACTATAACTAATGCGGTCAAAAAATTGAGTTTATATTTTTTCATTATCTTATTTATTTAAAGTCGCCAATACATTTTCCAAATTTTCCATCGACATTTTGAATCCTTCTGTGAAACCCATTTCGATCATCTTTTCCATGCGTTCAAGCGATTCATTGTAAATAACAATATTCACTTTTGTAATGCCGTTTTGTTCATTGAAAGTATAATCCCAATCAGAACCCGGCAATTGAGGGTTTTCATTTTCGTCTGCAAAACAATTAAACATTTTGAAGTTGGTTTTTGGAGTGATCGAAATATATTCCTGGATTGCCCAACGCTCATGCCCTTCCGGACTTACCATGGCATAAAATCTTCGACCCCCAACTTTAAAATCCTGGAATTTTGTTTTTGACATAAAAGGTTTTGGTGCGATCCACTGGTCAAGAATTTCTGCTTTGGTAAATGCATCCCATACAAGCGACAGGTCAGCATCAAATTCTCTTGTTATGAACACCGTTTTCGCTGCTTTATCAACGGTGAAATCAAATAGTAAATTGTTGTTCATTTCTTTTGTTTTTTTAGGGTTAATAGTACTTTGTCGAGTTGAGTGAATTGAGTTTCCAGGATCTTCCTGAATTGTTCAACCCATTTATCCACTTCATCTATTTTGCTGGCATTGATATGATAATAAATTTCTCTTCCTTTTTGTTCTTGTTTCACCAACTCACATTCACTTAATATTTTAATGTGATTGGATACGGCCTGCCTACTCGAATTAAAGTGCTCGGCCATTGCATTGGGTGTCATAGCTTGCGAGGCAAGTAAAACCAATATTGCCCTGCGTGTTGGGTCGGCTATTGCCTGAAAAACATCCCGTCTTGTTTCCATTGATTTATAATTATGCAATCATTTGCTTGCAAATATATGTGCAATTATTTGATTGCGCAATTTTTTTGCAATTATTTTTTTGGAAACGGATTGTTTTGTACAAAAAGAAATGAAAGGGGTCACCAGGTTTTCTTAGTTACGCAGCTGAAAGGATGAAATGTGCCTTATATAAAGATTAGACCATCGGAGGCCAAACGCTGCTTAATTCAGGATTTTCAGTCATGTAGACTACCCATACCGAATCACCCACTTTTTTCAATTTATGATGAGATTCAAAAATATTTCCCACGTTGCCAATATAGGTTTGATTGCCGGCTTTAAAGGTAAAATTAACGGTAAGAGGATGTTTGCCA
>DASWXS010000471.1:0-2038 GCA_036405375.1 Bacteroidia bacterium | reverse complement strand
ATAGGCCAGTTCGAGCTTGCAAATGGCGGAACTATTTTCCTGGATGAGATCGGCAATCTTACATATGATATCCAGGTTTCACTATTACGTGTTATCCAGGAAAGAAAAATCAGGAGAATTGGTTCTCAGAAGGAAATGAATATTGATGTACGCATTATTGTGGCATCGAATGAAAAATTAAATGAAATAGCTTCGAAGGGTAAATTCAGGGAAGATCTGTATCATCGCTTTAATGAGTTTTCTATCGACCTTCCGCCATTGCGGGAGCGTAACAAGGATATTATGCTTTTTGCAGAATTTTTCCTGAAGAACGCAAATGGCGAGCTGGGAAAAAATATTGAAGGATTTGTTCCTGAAGTAGAAAAAGTATTTTTAGATTATAACTGGCCGGGGAATTTAAGAGAGATGAATAATGTGATCAAGCGTGCAGCGTTGCTTACGAATAAGGAATTGATAACATTAGAAACTTTGCCACAGGAGATTATTTTCCAATCTAAATTTAACCTGGTAGAAGAAAGTAAGGAAAATGGCGTAGCTATTGCGCCTAAAGATCTTCCGGATCTTAAATCTGCAGCATTGCATGCCGAATATGAAAAGATACTTGAAGTATTACGAAAAGTGAACTTTAATAAATCGAAAGCAGCGCTTATCCTGAGTATAGACAGGAAAACACTTTACAATAAAATGAAAACCTTTAATTTATTAGTGAACAGTTAGCTTATTCGGGCAGATAAATGGTGAAGGTAGCTCCCTCATTTATTTTCCCTTCGGCTGATATGTGTCCAAGGTGATTTTCTACAATTTTCTTGCAGATAGATAACCCAATCCCGGTACCACTGTATTCATTTTTGCCATGTAAACGCTGGAAGATCTCAAATATCCTGTCTGCGTATTGTTGATCAAAGCCAATTCCATTGTCTGTGATGCAAATCCTATGATATTTTTTGTTTTCAGCAGCAATTAGAGAAGGTACATTTTTTCCCTGGACCAATTCGTAATGTATGTTGATCTCTACAGCCTCTCCGGGTTTCCCATATTTAATCGAATTACTGATCAGGTTTTCCATTAACTGCTGAAGCTGGAACTGAACGCCGGTTATCACCGGGAGTGTATCGTTATTTAATATTAGTCTTCCTTCAGATATTGATTCGGCATGCAGGATCTTTATGTCACCCAGGATACTATTCAGGTCTACAGGATTAAGTATGTTTTCGTAGATCTGGGTTCTTGAAAATGATAAGAGGTCTTCAATTAATTTTTGCATACGGCCGGCACTCACCATTATTCGCTCAAACCATTCTTTTCCTTCCGATGACATGTTTTGTTCTTTTTCCAGTATAAGGTTACTGAAAGTTTTTATTTTTCGTAATGGTTCCTGTAAATCGTGGCTCGCAACATAACTAAAGGAAGTTAGCTCTTTATTACTTCTTTCGAGTGCGATGTTCTTTTGATTGAGCGAAATGTTCAGCTCTTCCAGTTTCTCTTCGCGCTCTTTTATTTCTTTGTTTAATAAAACTTCTTTAGTAATATCCTGTGCAGTGCCTGCGATCTTGTATGGCTTCCCTTTTTCATCAATTAATACTTCTACATTTCTTCGAATGAACCTAGGGCTTCCATCCTTATGCGTTATTTCAAAATCAATTGTATGCGGCGTATTTGTTCTTAATGATTCATCCAGTTTTTCACGCACTTTTTTCTTGTCGTTTGGATGTACAAATGAAAGAAATACTTCCGGGGAAGTTTTACCATTTTGTTCAAGTCCATATATCCGGCCTAATTCATCAGAATATACTATTTCGTTGGTTTGCAGATCCCAGGTCCAGTTGCCTATATGAGTTAGCTTTTGTGCCTGCTTATACAATTCTTCATTTCGTTCCAGGCGTTTGAGCATGTAATGCCGGTCAGTAATATCCATTACAGTTCCTTTCATAGAAACCGGCTTTCCCTTTTCAAAAATAATCACACCTTTCGACCATAGAATTTTTTCTTTCCCGTTTTTTCGGTAACGGTACTCGCATTCATAGCTGCTTTTTTCATT
>DASWXS010000470.1:0-1672 GCA_036405375.1 Bacteroidia bacterium | reverse complement strand
CAGATTTCAAAGAGAGTCGATCCGTTGAAGAAACTAAACAGGTGTTTTTTGAATATTGAGCAAGTTTAATAAATAACTCAGTGTAACTATGAAATCCTCGGTATTCTCATGTATTGAAAACAGGAGGTTCTATGCTCCAACCATTTTCCTGTCTTTCCGCTTCACGCCAAAATCAAGAATGCGGTCGATGAATTCGTAAGGTTTGTAATTATTGATTGCCGCCTGGTGATAGATACAGGTTGCTGGAGTCATACCCGGTAAACTGTTCACTTCAATAAAGATCACTTCTGCTCGGTTATTTTCAAATACACGCACAAAGGCATCGATACGGCAATAACCAATAACATTCAAGGCACGTGCTGCTTTCTCCAGCTCTTTTTTTACCTGGTCAGAAATGACCTGCCTGTCTTTTGGATCACGTGCGTAACGTGCAGGTGTTATGTTTTGTCCTTGTCCTGCAAGAAATTTTTCTTCCAGGCTTAATACATCTCCTTCAGATAATGCCTCACTGGCTTCAAACACTTCGTATTCAATTTCACCTTGTGCATTGAAACGGGTAAGCATGCCGCCGGTTATTTCTAAAAAGTGCTTAGCGTCTCTCCTGGAGATAAGCTCTTCAATAAGTATAACAGGTTTTTGCGGGAATTCTTCTTTTGGTTTGATGTGAAGAAATGCAGCGGCTTGCGGATCAAGTTCTTCATTGCTACGGAAGATCAGTTTTGCAAAAGCCTCAAACTCTTCAAACGATTTTATTTTTTTCACCGCACTGCTGCAACCATCGTCAACCGGTTTTGCAATGAACGGGTAATGATAATCGTTTTGCAGCATGTTTTTAATTTCTTCTTTTTTGCTGTTCCACTCATCGCAGGTAATGAGCCCGTGTTTGGCAACGTGCAAACCGGCCTTCATCAGGATTTCATTAGTTCTGTATTTATCAATGGTAATGGAAGAGCTGTCTTTTCCTGATCCGTTATAGGATAGGCCAACAGCTTCCAGCTTTTCCTGGATCTCGCCATCTTCGCCCGGACGGCCATGCAATGCAATAAACACTTCGCTTACTTCTTTGGCAAGCTCAGTATAGTTTAATTCTTTAGGTTCCAGTATTGCATTAGCAGCAGCATATTTGTTGGTGATAGATGAACACTCGCTTACGATCTGTTTAATCACAGAATGTACTTTCCAGTGTTCTACTTTTTCTTTAATATCATCTGCATTGTCTTTTAATAATGTATTGATAGGAAGTTTATACAATTTGTGATGGTTGCTGTTGCCGGTGAGGAACACAGGTATCGGCGCATACTTTTCCGAAGATGCCAGCTTCTCGTAAATGTTTCTTCCGCTTTCTACAGAAATATGCCGCTCGGAAGAATAGCCGCCGAGTATAACGGCAACGTTTATTTTATTTGTCGTTTTTGACTTCTCGTTTTCAAGGAAAGCATCCAGCTTAGTTAAGAGGCTATTGTAAACTACATCGCCTTTTGCTCCTTTGATGCGTTTTGCCAATGAAGTACGAATAATGAATGTAAGGAATTGTGAAGGATTCAAACCTATTTCGGCAGCCTGGTGAAAGAAGAAAGAAGAAGGCATCATTCCCGATGTAGTGTTTGGATCGTTCAGGAATATCTTCCCATCCTTACCGAGGAAACCATCAATACGCGCATACACATCAAAG
>DASWXS010000469.1:0-6574 GCA_036405375.1 Bacteroidia bacterium | reverse complement strand
CCTGTTTAGGCATCGTTCTTGGCAGTATTTTCTTATACTTCGAGCATACCCGGCAATGGCTCACCGGAAAATAATTTTCATTGAAAGACGCAAATCATATCACAATTAAAAATGCCAGCGAAAAACACCTGTATTTTCTTGCATCGTTGATCCTGGAAAGTGAAGGGTTAAATTATACTTTCAGCGAATGTTACCTGGCGTATAAAGAATACAGGTCACAATCGACGGTTGCAGTTTTAAATAAAGAGGTTAAAATTCTTACGTTGGTTTTTGACAACAATGACATTCGCGAATTTCCGGAAGGTGATTCACTGGGGCACAACAAATACATAAGTTCGTTTGAAAATAATATCTGCAAAGTAAATCGGATCAGCATGGAATTGTGGAAATTCAATGAAAATCAAATCTTCACCAGCAACTCAATGCCCGAAAAAGTGATTGTTTCAGACAGCACCACACTAATGATCGAAATGAAACTGAAAAAGACTCACCATGCAGTTGTTTTTCAAAAACCAGAAAACGAATTAAATTTTAACTTTCATGGTAACAATGCCCTCAATTCAAATCAATTGAACGAATTCTTAGCACAATTTTGCAAATAACAAATATGCTATTGCCAACAAATTAAAAACTCACAATTCAACCAATGCCTCCAGGAATTTTTCAATTTTTAGTTTGGCCTCGGTTGGCGAGCAATTGTAGTTATTAAAAAGAACCGAAAAGGCCAGCTCTGTTCCGGCTTTGGTCTTTACATAACCTGCATATCCACGGGCGCGGGTAATGTAACCGCTTTTTGCACGCATGTTGTTTTCAGCAAAACTACCTTTACACAAACTGGCCAACGAACCTGTTTTTCCGGCAACAGGAAGAGACGAGTTAAATGTTTTGTACATATTGGGATCGCGGTAAATTTTGGACAAAATAGTTGCCTGCTGAAAAGTAGAAATGCCGTTGCTTCTCGACAAGCCGCTTCCATCGCTCATATAAAAACCTTCGACATCCACTCCCCTGCCTTTCCAATAATTCAACACCATATCAATAGCCGCGTATAAAGAACCGTATCCATTCTTCTTCAATGCAATTGTTTTCAGCAGGGTTTCTGCAAACAGGTTATTACTATGCAAATTGGTTTGATACACAATAGAACTTAGCACCGGCGATTTATGTGTGTATAATAATTGCATTTCCTGCTTCAATGGATTGGATGCAACTTCCGTTCTGTTGAATGTTTCAATTCCTGCTTTGCCCAGGGCTTTATCCAAAGCATATGCACAATACCAGGCAGGGTCAGGCATAGCGATCTCTACTTCATATGCACTTTTGTTGGGAGGTAATGTACCCGTCATTAAACGTTCGTTTTGTTTTGGCGCCCCATATACATAAGCATTATCGTCTTTTCCTCCCGTGGTAATTTTATTGATAAAAACCAAACCCGGAACTTCCGGAATTTGTTTCACTAGTTGAGTACTATCGCCACTTTTTGTCCCCGTTTTAAAGTATAATTTGATCTTGTTATCATTATAGGATAAACCATTGGGTGGCGCGCCAAAATAATTTCCCATATCCGACCATATCCAGTTTCCCGGGACATTGTTATCAAAGCAGGTATTATCAGCAACGATCTTGCCGGTGATCTTTTTTACACCTTTTGCTTTAAGGGCTGCAGCCCATTCATCCACAAGGTCAGTTGCGTCATCTTTCTTTTTAAAGTATTCTGAATTCAGGGTTGGGTCGCCACTTCCTTTGATTACCAGGTTCCCGGTAAGAAGTCCTGTAACTGAATCAAAAATGCCGTCCACCATTAATTTTGTTTCATAACGATACCCGGCCCCCACCATTCCCAACGCTGCTGAAGTAGTAATGATTTTTAACGTGCTTGCCGGGGTCATTGCCAGCTTACTGTTATTCTCAATAAGCTGATCACCCGTTTTTGCATTCAGTACACAAAAACTTACGATTGCCGGCTTAAGCTGCGGGTCGCCATTGTATTCAGCAAGTATAGCATTGATCTTGTCTACACCAGCTTTTTCCTGCGCGGCAAGAGTAAGGGAAATAAACAAGAAAATGAAAACCAGGTTGCGCATGTTATTCTTTAATCAGTTTGTAAGTTGCTGTTTTACCTTCCGATTTCAACACTACAATATACATTCCATTTTTCAGCTCATTAATGTCAACCGTTCGGGCCGTACCCGATAAGATTGCCTTTTTCACTACTCTACCGTGAATATCAGTAATGATACATTCTGCAGCTCCAACAATATTCTCATTATTGAAACTGATCTTATCGCTTGCAGGATTCGGATACAACAAAGGAAACTCGTTTGCAGTGGTTTCCTTTAATGATACCAGGCACGAAACATCGCCCGCTTTTTTTACGGTATTGTTTCCGTTAGGAACATATAAAGAATCCTGTTCCCGGTTGTAATAAATATCAGCAGGAGAAGAAATACCTGTTGACATAAAGGTTGTAGGCGAAGTAATAGTATGTGAGAATTTTGTGATGCGATTCGGACTCCATGATGCAATATAAAAATCCCCTGAACAATTCATTGCTATGCCGTCACAGCTACCTAAGGTAGTTGTTCCCAACAATGTTACTGTAGAGTCTGCAAAGCTGATTGCATGAACCGGCGCATTGCTTCCCCAGCAACAATACACCAATCGATCATCTATATCATCATAAATGATCCCGTTAGGAGTTTTATTTCCCAGTGTATTACAAAACACATTAAACTGGCGATTTAAAGTATTTAAACGAATGATTCTTTTCGGTGATGAAGAAAAATCTGTGATGTATAAATTGGTTCCTTTATGTGTAATACCGTTCAGGAAACTTCCTCCTACATTTATGGTGGCAATGGTTGCACCGGTAACTCTATTGATCATCTTAATATTTCCGCCTGAGCAGGCATACAATGTATCTCCTACCAATTCCAAACCGTAAGGTCCGTTAGCCACACCTGTTGCGAAGTTTTGCAAGGTTCCATTAGGGCTCAGTTTAAGAATTGCTCCCGAACCCGTATTTCCAACAAAATACTTCCCATCGTTCGGATCGAACTCAATACTTTCGGGACCGTTCAGGGTTTGTGCTTTAAGCATAGAGCAACTCAGCACAAAGGCTGTAACAAATACTGCTAATTTGGTCATTTCCATAAATTTAAAAGGCTAAATCTACAAAAAAGCCCGACTAATACAAGTCAAAAACACTTCATAATTCTAACATTTTGTTGCATCTTTGTAGTTCTAAATTTTATACATGCCAAGTATCTCAAATAAAGCCAATCATATGCCTGCATCGCCGATCCGTAAACTGGTTCCGTATGCAGATGCAGCGAAGAAAAAAGGAGTTAAGATCTATCACTTGAATATCGGTCAACCTGACATAGAAACTCCTGAGGTGATGCTGAACGCGATCAAAACGAGCCCGGTAAAAGTGGTTGAGTACAGCCACAGTGCAGGAAACGAAAGCTACCGTGTGAAACTGGCTGAATATTATAAAGGATTTCATATTAATGTAAGTGCTGCTGATATTATGATCACCTGCGGCGGTTCCGAGGCTTTGTCTTTCGCTTTTATGACCTGTTTCAACAACGGTGATGAAGTGATCATTCCTGAGCCATTTTACGCCAACTACAATGGATTTGCAACTGCTGCCGATGTAGTGATTAAACCGATCAGAAGTACTATTGATACAGGTTTTGCGTTGCCCCCGATAAGTGAATTCGAAAAACTGATCACACCAAAAACAAAAGGGATCATGATCTGTAATCCGGGCAACCCAACAGGTTACCTGTATAGCAGACAAGAGCTGGAGCAATTACGTGACCTGGTAAAAAAACATGATCTGTATTTATTGAGCGACGAGGTATACCGCGAATTCTGCTATGATGGTAAAGAATATGTTTCGGTAATGCACCTGGAAGGTATCGATGATAATGTGATCTTATTGGATTCTATCTCTAAACGTTACAGTGCTTGTGGAGCACGTATCGGGGCATTGATCACAAAAAACAAATCGTTCATGGCTGCCGCAATGAAATTTGCACAGGCACGTTTGAGCCCTCCTACTTTTGGCCAGATTGGTGCAGAAGCAGCTTTGAGTACCCCAAAATCATATTTTGATGAAGTGCAGAAAGAATATGTTGCGCGCAGAAATTTCCTTATTGATTCATTAAATAAAATGCCGGATGTGGTTTGTCCTAAACCAAGTGGTGCATTTTATTGTATTGCAAAACTGCCAATCGACAACGCAGATAAATTTTGCCAGTGGCTACTGGAAGAATTCGCGCATAATGGCCAAACGGTAATGATGGCACCAGCTACAGGATTCTACTCAACACCTGGAGCCGGGACAGATGAAGTACGTTTAGCCTATGTATTAAATCTTTCTGACCTGAAAAATGCTATGGAATGTTTGGCTGAGGCATTGCAGAAATATCCGGGAAGAACTAATGCCAGTGCAGCATCAAAAACAGAAATGGTTAAGTAATGGGCAAACTGTCGGCATATTTTAAATTGTTCAGAGGCGCTGCGCCGGTTTACAATTTTATGCACCAGGATACTTTACTGCACAACAAAGACGCTTATAAGAAGTATAAATTTAACCAATTCCTGTTCCAGAATATTTCTTCTGCCAAGTTTGCCGGGAAAGAAAAGGGTGATACACCCTGGCTGGATGATAAAAATCTTCCGTCTGACTTTGAAACAAAGCTAAATGCTCAATCCTTTACTGACATTGAGAAACGGGCCATCAGGGATTGGAGAGACAAAGGTTATATCATTTTCAATCGTTTCTTTTCCAATGATCAGGTAGATGCAATCAATAAAGAGATCGATCGTTTATTAACGGATAAGGAATCGAATATCAACGATTTTAATAAGATCATGTTTGCAAACAAACAGTCTGAAGTTATTAAAAAAATCACACTTGATCCTAACATGGTTTCGATCCTTTCCTTTATTTTAGGAAAAGAAGTTATACCGTTTCAAACAATCAATTTTATTACAGGAAGCGAACAACGCACACATTCCGACAGCATCCATATGACTACATATCCGCTTGGATACCTGATTGCTGTGTGGATAGCGCTGGAAGATATTGGCCCGGTGCAAGGACCATTAAGTTATTATCCGGGAAGCCACAAACTGGATTACGTATTGAATGAAGATTATAACAAAGGTGGAACTTCATTAAAGATAGGAGATGAAAAACATTACAGCGCTTACGAAGATAAGATTGCTGAAGTGGCTAGAGGCTCTAAGATTCAAAAACAAATATTCTCCGCGAAAAAAGGCGATATACTGATCTGGCATGCAAATCTTTTACATGGCGGAGAACCGATCACCGATTCTTCCAGTACACGTAAAAGTATGGTGATTCATTATTTTGCAAAGGATGTGATTAAGTACCATGAGATCAGTGAGAGGCCGGCGAATTTGTAGTTTTCTTTTACCACTAAGGCATTAAGAAAAATGCAAAGAAACACTAAGTCAAATTAATGAATATAATGCAAGTACCTACAAAACTCAGTGCCCTTTAGTGTGCTTAGCGTTTTAGTGGTAAAATCACCTTAATTATCCAAATAAATCCTTCCCTCTCTCCAGGCATCCACTGCCAGGTACCAGGGATCTTTGTAAAAGGTATTGCGGTCCAATTCAAAAGCATTATCGGTGAATTGTGAATTGACACGTTTAAATTCGAAGCGTAAAGAGCCCGGAGCACCTGTTCCTCCATATGCCCAGATCTCCATTGCTTCCGTTTGATATACATATTCCGGCGGACCAAAAATCACATAGATCATTCCTCTATCAGTGCGCCATCCTTCTTTATCGGAAGAGAATTTAAGATTCGCATCCTGCACCCTTCCATAGTACTTTTTTATCAGGCCACGTGCCCTATCCATATTTCCTCCAATACCGATCCAGAAACTTTCTATAGCCTGCTGCTTATCTGTTGATTCCATTAATGAAGTGTACTCATCTTTAGTAGTAATATAGCGTATACTTTCTATCATTTGTTTATGTGATGTAACCTTAGGAAAACTTTCATCGAATGAATAAAGTGTACAGCCCTGATCTGATAAGCTGTCCGCAGTTAAAAAATAAAGGCCCTGCATTGTTACGTCCATACTAAACCAATCGTTACTCTGCCTGTATACTGTATATGTGCTATCGAATGTAGTTTGTTTTACAGCAGCATTTGTAATACTGAAAGGCGGGGGTGGTAATTTCTGATCAACTGTTGCATAGCGAACAAATGCTCTCTGGTTATTCAGTCTTTTATTTTTAAAACCCAATGTTTTTACAGGGCTAACATAAGAAGTATAAACAATAGTACTATCGGTATTTTTCAGAATATAATTCTGCGCATTTAGCTTCGATTGTTTGTTAATGATCAGCTGGGAATTATTATATGCCTTGCGGTTGATATCCCTCAACTGCATTTCCACATACAATTTGCTTCCGTCGGCTACACGAAATAATTTACTTCCCGTAATAACCCCTTTGGCTACTTTTATTTGCCTGTCTTTTATAATTGTAGTAACAGTATCGATGGGTTGCTTCGCGTTGGCAT
>DASWXS010000468.1:0-5885 GCA_036405375.1 Bacteroidia bacterium | reverse complement strand
CTCAACAGCGGGAGGTAACACAAACCAGGGCACATGCTGCATACTCGCTACATTTTCACATTCATTGGTAACCCGGTATTTACCAGTTTGGTCGAGATGAATGATACGGTGATATGGACACTGTGATGTTTTCTCACTCGTGATTGGTGCACGGATCTTATCTGTTTCAGGGCAGTTTACAGAAGCCCTGTATCCACTTTGTTTACATACTTTCACTTGTTTCATCTCTTTGAATGGTTCACCAAACCAGGGAGATTTTTGTGGTAATATTCCGAATACATCAAACAGTAAAGGTGCTGCTGCCGAGATTCCGGTGAGCCCCGGACGACCTTCACCGTCAGCATTTCCAACCCACACGCCAACAACGTAATCGGGAGTGATGCCAATTGCCCAGCCATCTCTGAACCCAAAACTTGTTCCTGTTTTCCATGCTATTTTTCTTCCGCCTGATAATCTTTTCCACGAGGCATCCAGCTCAGGTCTTGATACTTCGGCCATGGCTTCAAATGTAAGCCATGTTGCCGCAGCACTTAATTTTTGTCCTGTTGATTTTTCATTGTCTACTTCTGCATCTTTTAAATAAGTGAGCGAACGGTAATCGTTTTTGAAATACGAACCATTGTATAAAGAGAAATGATTTACCGTTCGGCCCATGGATGCATACACACCGGTGAGATCCCAGAGTTTACCTTCTGCGCCGCCTAATATGATAGACATACCATATTCGCTCGCAGGTCTTGTGATGGTAGTAAGGCCAATGTCCCTGAGCTGTTGATGGAATTTTTCGAGGCCATGTTGCTGCAAAAGTTTTACTGCAGGAATATTTAAGCTACGGGCTAATGCACGCCATGCCGGTACTGCCCCGTCATAAGTAAGGTTATAATTTTTTGGAGAGAAGCCACCGATCTGTGTTGGAATATCGGGTATCAGCATGCCGGGAAGCAGTTCACCATCGTTGATCATTCCAGCGTATAAATAAGGTTTCAAAAGACTTCCTGTGCTTCTTACAGAATTGATAACATCCACATCATTACCATGATCTTCATTCTTCAACGCTTTGGTGTTGCCAACATAACTCAATATTTTTCCTGAATTGACTTCTGCAATAATGACTGCCGCGTTATGTATCTCTGATGCCCTGTAAGTTTTTGCGTTATACTCAACCAGGTTATTGATTTGTTTTTGCAGGTCAAGGTCGATACTTGTTGTTAAGCTAAGCCCTTCCCCGTTTTCTTTAATGCACCTGTTAAGCAGGTGTGGTGCATCTTGTGGGATAGGGAAAAATTTATCAGGTAAAGGCTCGAGCAAACTTAATTCAAGTGTTTCCTTTTCAATTTTATTTGATTCGTATAATTTCTCCAATAAACGATTCCTCTTTTTCAAAAGTAATTGTTGGTTTTTGCCCGGGTAAATGAGAGCCGGAGAGTTAGGTAAAACAGCAAGTGTGGCACATTCGGCCCAGGAGAGTTTATCGGGACTCCTTCCGAAATACCTCATAGATGCGGCTTCCAGGCCAACTATATTTCCGCCAAATGGCGCGTGCACTGCATATAAAGAAAGGATCTCTGCTTTTGAATGGCTGAGTTCCAGGCGCGATGCCCAGATCATTTCTATTAATTTTTCAAAGTAAGAGCGTTTTTTGTTTTTTCGTGCCAGTCGTATAACCTGCATGGTTATTGTACTTCCGCCGCTTATTACTTTCCCCGACCGGATATTTTGATACGTTGCTCTTCCGGTAGCATCAAGGTCTACACCTAAATGATTGTAAAACCGTTTGTCCTCGAACTGCACGAGGCAGGTAACAAAACGCGCGGGAATGTTCTTTGATTCAGGGAAGCGCCATTGATTGTCGGATGCGATTCGCGCTGCCAAAAGTTTACCCGATTTGTCGTATAAAACAGATGAATAAGGTGTCTCAAAAAGAGGTGAGGGAAGGCAAAACAGGAACCATATAAACGCAGCTAAAACCAATACAACTGTAAGCGTTTTTTTGATCCCCGTTTCGCGGATGAAATTCTTTATTTTATCTATTGTTTTCAGGTGTTTGTAAAGGTACTAACTTATTCGGGGGAGCTTATTTGTATTCGTTCTAAATTAAGCAAAATGACAATCCTATGACAAATATAAGGGGCTTTCTGCTGACCTTTGTAAACCTGAGGAAAATGGTAGAGAAACTGCAAATAGTGGCGTTTACGCATAAGGAGACGGAGATCGAAAAGATAGGGAGTTTGCATCTTTCTGAGGAATCACAATCGCTTATTTTACCGGAAGTAAAAACTGAATTTGGTTTCACCGAATTTATGTTCCTTTCTACCTGTAATCGTGTGGAACTTATTTTCAATACTTCCAAATCTATTGATCCTCATTTTCTATCTGAAGTATTACTGAAGATCAATCCGTCATTAACTCAGAATGACGTTAACGTATTGATTGAAAACGCTTCCTTCTACAAAGGAATTGAAGCGGTTGAACATTTGTACCATGTAGCTTCATCGCTTGATTCATTGGTGATTGGCGAACGTGAGATCATTACACAGGTACGTAAAGCATACGAAGCATGTAATAAAATGGGTATTACCGGCGACCTGATTCGCCTGGTGATCAAACAAACCATTGAAACGGCTAAGGATGTTTATACAAGAACAGGTATCGCTAAGAATCCTGTTTCTGTTGTGTCGCTTGCTTATCGTGAACTGCGCGAGTTGAATATTAAGAATGACGCACGCATCCTTATTATTGGTGCGGGTGAAACAAATACCAATCTTGCAAAGTACCTGCAAAAGCATAAGTTCGCGAATTTTGTTGTATTTAACCGTACAGAAAGTAAAGCACAGAAACTAGCGGCAGACCTTGGAGGAAAAGCATTTCAATTAAACGAGCTTACAAATTATAAAGAAGGTTTTGACGTATTGATTACCTGCACTTCGTCTGAGACACCTATCATCACCAAAGAAGTTTATACTTCCCTATTGAACGGTGAAAAAGGGAAAAAAGTAATCATCGATCTTGCAGTTCCAAATGATATAGACAGGAACCTGGTGAAGGAATTTGATATCCGGCTGATCGCTGTTGAATCGTTGAAAGATCAGGCGCAACAGAACCTGGTGAAGAGAACACAGGAATTGGAAGCATGTAAGGAGATCATTGAAATGCATATTGGTGAGTTCACATCAATTGTAAAAGAAAGAGACATAGAACTTGCATTTGGCGAGATTCCACGCAAAGTAAAAGAGATCAGGGAGCTCGCCATTAACGAAGTGTTTGCGAAAGATATCAATGGTCTTGATTCACAAGGCAAAGAAGTGCTGGATAAGGTTCTTGCCTACATGGAAAAGAAATACAATGCCGTAGCAATGAAAACTGCGAAAGAAGCCCTTCTTAAGAATTGATAAATAATTTGAATTTTGAAAATATATGCATGGTTAAGTTTAACTTTGCTCATGTCAATTTTCAATCTTCACTAGTCAATTTTAATTAATCAATGAGAACTATAATTATCGGAACCCGTGGAAGTGAGCTTGCTTTGTGGCAGGCGAACTATACTAAGACAGAACTGGAGAAAAGAGGGTTCCAGGTAGAACTTAAAATCATTTCTACACAGGGTGATCGAACTCAACAGTGGAACACTTCTTTTGAAAAACTGGAGGGCAAAGGTTTTTTCACCAAAGAATTGGAAGAGGCCTTGTTGAGTAAAGAAATTGACCTTGCTGTGCATTCACATAAAGACCTTCCTACCGAGAGCCCTGAAGGATTAATGATTGCAGCAGTTTCAGACAGGGAAGATCCATCTGAATTATTGTTGATCCGCAAAGAATGTGTGGATGAAAAGCAAAAATTTGGTTTAAAGAAAGGTGCACTGCTAGGAACTTCTTCTGCGCGCAGAAAAGCTCAGTTCAAGGCATTTCGTCGGGATGTAACTATACGGGACCTGAGAGGAAATGTTCCTACACGGGTAAACAAACTTCGTGAGAAACAATACGATGCCATTATGCTTGCTGCTGCTGGAGTGGAGCGTTTAAAGCTCGACCTTTCCGAATTTCATACGGAACTCTTATCGCCACGAGAATTTGTACCCGCCCCGGCGCAGGGAGTTTTGGCCTGGCAGATCCGTGATAATGACCCGGAGATGGAAAAGATTATTAGTCAATTGAATAATGAGGATGTGCATCTGCAAATAAGCCTCGAAAGAAGAGTATTGAACTTATTTGATGGTGGATGCCAGCTGCCTTTGGGAGTTTATTGTGAGACGGAGCAAAATGAAGATGACAGAAAAGTATTTCGTTTATACGTTTCAAAAGCGCAGGGTGCCAGCCAGCAACCTATTCAGTTGATTTTTGAAACGTTTTTCCCTGCCGATCTTCCGGAAAAGGTGGTTAATCATATCAACTCGATATATCCGCGTAGTGTTTTTGTGACGAAGAATTTCAAAGATCATCACTATCTTCCCAATGCATTGCAAAATCTTGGATTTACTATAAAGGGGCAGTCGCTGATCGAATTAAAAGGAATACCATTTGAAGAAGTTCCGGCATGTGATTGGGTATTTTTCAGTAGTAAGAATGCAGTTGACTTTTTCTTTAAACAAAATCCGAATCTGCAAAATGTAAAGTATGGCTGCATCAGCAAGCAGACAGCAATGGAGCTTCGCCAGTATAATAAACGTGCGGATTTTATCGGGCAGTCAACCGATACAAAATTAATCGGCAAGCAATTCTCAGCTCTTGCCGGAAATGCGAAAGTACTTTTTCCTATTGCAAAGGAGAGTATGCAGAGCATACAAAGTCAATTAGTGAAAAAGGAGAATGCAATCAATCTACCGGTATATCAAACATTAAAGCATGCAGTTGAAATTGAAGACCGAACGGATATTGTTGTTTTTACAAGCCCCAGCAATGTAGATGCATTTTTTGAGAAGAACCGCTGGAAAATGGAGATGAGTGCGGTGGCAATGGGCGAAGCAACAGGCAAGGCATTGGAACGTAAAGGTATTAAGAGTTATGAAATGCCAAAGAGCTTTGATGACCTGGGCTTGTTGAGAGCAGTACTGATGTTGAGTTAATAGCTATCAGGTTTTGTTATCTTTAAAGAGTTTCCTTTATCGATTTCTATAAGGTTTCTTCTTCTTTCGTGGTTTGTATTTTTTCTTTACTACTATTTTGCCATTTTGATCATAGTATTTCCAGGTGCCGCTGGGGTGATAAATAAATCCCATAGATTTTCTTTTTGTATATCCTGGGTCATCCCAAATGCCTTTTTCTTTCCCTTTAATACATATTTTGCCATTCTTATTAAGATATAGAACCTTTTTGATATTATGCTTCGCGGTTGATTCATATTTTATGATTGAATCGTAACGGAAGCTATTGCTATCTCTATCAAAAACTTCGATTGTAAATGATGGCCATGTATGATAGGAATAACTATTACGAAAGTACTGTTTATTTCGATATTTTATTTCCAGGGAATCTTGCTGTGAGAATGAAGTGCTGCACCAGAGAATGGATAAAACCACAATGATATTTCTTTTAGCAATCCTGTACATTACTTAAAGATAATGACAACAGTTTGAATGAAAGTATTTGGTACTACATTTTTTGCACAATAAAAAAATCCCGTCTGCAATGTGCAAACGGGATTTTCAATTTTATAACGAACAATAAAATAAATTATTTTTTCTCGTCTTTCTTACCGTCTTTAGAGCAACAAGATTTTTTGCTTGCATCTTTTTTGCAACAAGATTTTTCATCTTTACTGCATGACTTTTCTTTTTTCTTTTTATCGTCACCTTTTTTGTCGTCACCGATAACGATCGAAATCGAATGGTTAGATAAAGCAGAAACGGTTGAAGCTGATACTGCAGTTACCATTCCGGTAAAAGCCAACAT
>DASWXS010000467.1:0-2884 GCA_036405375.1 Bacteroidia bacterium | reverse complement strand
TGTAATAAATCGAGGCGTTCATTTCCTGCTGCGCCCACACATCCAGGTATAATTTATAATCTTCGTATTCCTGGTCGATCCGTTTGCATTGTTTTTTGAGATAGCCAGGGAATTGTGCATACATATCGGAAGTTACATATACATATGTGTAAGCATACTTACCGGTATACACATCAAATGAAACACTACTTCCGGCAATATTGAAAAAGTGAGAGGCAGGAACCAATAACAGCTGAAATATAGCGAGCTTCAGCCATATACTTTCTTTAATGTTTTTAATGATATGGAAATCATAAGAACTTTTGCAGAGTATATAAGAGAATATGACCATAGCAATGTTCCATGGATAAACAGAATAATTAAAATTGTGAATCAATAATAAGATCAACACAGATGCGTGTAGGGCAAGTGAAATTTTCCAGGTAATATTCTTCAGTTTTGGAACCCATAAAGCAATGCCGATAAATACTTCTGTTAATGGAATGAAGAAACTCAATTTCATCATAAAGCCGAATAATGAACCGGGAAGTATATCTTTTAACGGGCGTAGCATAGGCGTATATACATTCGGTACAAATGCTTCTGTCATTTTATGAAGTCCTGTAAATACATAAATGGCACTGATAAGCAACCTGAGTAACAACAACGCATTCTGTTCGCTTACCTTTTTTGTTTCGAACAAGTAAACGATCAAAAGTGTCAGTGAAAAAAAATAGTATTCAGGGTGAAAACGATTTACATCAAACAGGATAAGTACGAAGTAGGAGAGAAGTGTGATTGGAGTGAGAATTTTTTGTTTAGTGATGAATAAAGATGCACCCAATCCTATCAGCATAACAGCTAATATGAAAAATGTAACCCCGTACGGAATATTCGAAAAAACATTAAGCACCGGAATTGCCGGTAAATTCTTTAATCCATGCCATAAAGGAAAGCAGGCAAAGATGGAAAGGAGGAAACCAATCAGGGATGTTTTGTGTATAAAGGATAAGGGAAACTTCATTTACAAATTCCTTTACATTGCGTTTAAAAATTGTTCCGCGGATAATATGGTTATCTCTGCTTTTCTAAAGTCTTTCAAATTCCTGGTCAGCAGCACATCAAGTCTATTTTCAATAGCTGTGTGATATTGAATTGCATCTTCAAAGTCTTTGAAATCAGACACTAATGATAATTCGATTATTTTGTCATTGACAGAAAGAACAGTAACAAGTGTTTTGAATTTCAATAGCTTTTTCCTTACCTGGTCGGCGGAATATTGTTTGGATAAAATGTAATTTATGTTTGAGAATGAAAGGGAAGAAACGAATAATTTGATTTGCTCTTCATCTGCAAGTGAAAATAATTCAGCTGCATATTCATAGTGTGGTTCTCTTCCGCTTAACAGATCGAGAATAATATCTGTGTCAACAAAAGCCTTTTCCATTTATTTGTATTTATTAGTGAGATAGTTCGCGTATTCCTTCTTAGGATCACTGTCAGCGGGTAACTCAATAATGCTGGAAAGACTTTTAACCAATGGAGTTATCTTCTTCTTCCTTTTTTTCTCAGTAGTTATTTTTTGAAGATAATTTTCAATTAAAACAGAAAGACTTGTTTTTTTTGATTTTGCATAGTCTTTCGCCTTTTCAATAATATCTTCATCTAATTTTAAGGTGAGCTTGGTATCCATAACAACTTTATATACGTACAAAATTATAAAATTAATACGTATTTTCCAAATAACCAAAGTACAAAATAAAGAACGCCCCGACAGAATCGTCGGGGCGTTCAAAATTCAAAAAACAATCTTTTACAAATTCTCTTTTACGAACTTCAGCATTTTGGTATACAAATGCAGGCGCGTATTTCCACCATAAATACCATGATTTTTGTTTGGGTAGATGAACTGCTCAAACGGAATATTGTTCTTCACCAGTTCTTTGGTCATTTCCATGCTGTTTTGTAAATGCACATTGTCATCCGCACTTCCGTGAATTAGCAGGTATTTTCCTTTGATCTTCGAAGTAAAATTGATAGGAGAGTTTTCATCGTACCCGGTAGGATTTTCCTGTGGTGTACGCATGAAACGCTCGGTATAAATATTGTCATAGTATCTCCAGTTGGTAACCGGGGCAACTGCGATACACGATTTGAAATAATCAGCACCTTTGGTTATTAATAAAGAAGCCAGGTACCCACCAAAGCTCCAGCCCTGGAACCCGATACGGTTTTTATCTACATAACTTTGTGCTCCTAAATACTTAGCCGTTTCAATCTGGTCTATTGTTTCCAGCTTCCCTAATTGCATATAGGTACTGTGCTTAAAGTCACGGCCACGACCATATGTTCCACGACCGTCAACACACACAACAATATAACCTTGCTGGCACAATAACTGGTGCCATGGATAGTCGTAGGTTTCCCATTGGTTGTTACATTCGTTGCTTCCCGGTCCGCCGTAAGCAAACATGTACACCGGGTATTTTTTGTTCGCATCGAAAGAGGTTGGTTTCATCATCCACCCATTCAGCTCAACATTCTCTGATGTTTTGAAAGTGAAAAATTCTTTTTTCGTCATGTCAAAACCTTTCAGCTTTTCGTTAAGCGCTTTATTATCTTCCAGTACTTTGATCAGTTTCCCGTCGCTGCTGTGCAATTCAGAAACGGGAGGTGTGTTAGCGTCGCTCCAGGTGCTTACATAAAATTTAAAGCTGCTGCTGAAATCTGCATCTGTAGTTCCTTTTTTCGTGGAAAGTTTGGTTTTCTTTTTCCCATCCAGGCTCACGCTATATAGATCCCTATCGATTTGAGAAACTTCTGTAGAGATGTAATACAACATTTTTGATTTTTCGTCAAAGCCTTTGAAATCGATCACATCCCAGTTTCCTTTGGTAATCTGGTT
>DASWXS010000466.1:0-4741 GCA_036405375.1 Bacteroidia bacterium | reverse complement strand
GATAAAGGTAAGCCCGCTTTTTCCTATAAGATCTATGGCAATATTGCTAATTATTTTGAAAATGAAACAGACCTGGTCGATTTCTTTGAGTTTCAAAAAGGGCAACAGGTAGCAGAAGTTGGTACCGGTAACGGGCATAATATTGCCGGCTTTTCACTTATATCAGATAGCATTTCATTCTATGCCCAGGACATTGATATAAAAGCATTAAACGAGAAGAGCTTTGCCAAAGCACTTGATAAAGTCAAAAAGTATAAGAGTTCCAATACATGTACATTTAAACTCTGCATCGGGACCGAAAAAGCTACGAATCTTCCGGTTGCCAGCTTTGATAAGATCATACTAAGCGCAAGTTTTCATGAGTTTACATTTATAGATGAAATGCTTTCCGATATTTACAAAAAACTGAAACCAGGGGGAAAACTTTATGTTGTGGAATCGAAATGCCTTGCCAAAACACATAAAAATTACACTTCAGAAGAGGTTATCGGCTTCGCAGAAAAAAATCGTTTCAAACTTGCTAAAAAAGACGGCAAGGATCTTAATGGAAGTTCAGGACTTTATCGCTTAATTTTTAGTAAACAATAATTCTATAATCAAAATACAACTGCCATGTTAATTCCAGTAATAATAGTTATAGCCAGTGTAATTATGCTACCACTGCTCATTGCCGTATTCATGAAAAAAGAATACCATGTAGAACGGAGTGTAATTATTAACGCACCTAAACAAAAAGTGTTCGATTATATAAAACTCCTGGGGAACCAGGATCATTTCAACAAATGGGTAATGGCTGATCCGGATATGAAAAAAGATTTCAGGGGAACCGACGGAACCAAAGGTTTTATTTATGCATGGAATGGCAATAAACAAGCAGGCGAAGGTGAATATGAAATTACCGATATAATAGAAGGTGAAAGGGTATCGACCGAGATTCGTTTCGTTCGTCCTATGGCTTCCAAAGCATATGGAGATATGATCACAGAATCAGTTGCTGCTGATAAAACCAAGGTAACCTGGAGTAATACCGGCGGTTTGAAATACCCGATGAACCTCATGTCTTCCATGATAGGGAAAATGCTGTCGAAAGATATGGATACCAGTTTAAATATGCTGAAAAATATACTGGAGAAATAACACATTGATAAATGCAATTCGATCCCAACAATAATATAGTTAAGCTATGTGCAGAAGGAATGAACCTGGAAGGTAAGGGAAAATCACAGGAAGCAGCTGCCTTATTTCTGCAGGCCTGGAATGAAGCCAGCAATGATTTCGAAAAATTCACATCAGCTCATTATGTAGCGCGCCATCAAAAAACGGTGTCCGATAAATTGAAATGGGATGAGATAGCATTGAGCTTTGCGTTGAAAACAAATGATGAACAATTAAAAGGGGCTTATCCTTCTCTTTATCTGAACATTGCCAAATGTTACGAAGACCTGGAAGATTTCAGTAATGCAAGGATAAATTACGACCTGGCTAAATCATTTACTCACGTGCTGCCGGATGATGGATATGCACAAATGATCAAAGCAGGAATAGATAATGGAATTAAAAGAGTTACGATTAATAAAACAAATAAATGAGTACACTGGTTATTATCCTGCTGATAGTAGCGGGCATCATTACATTACCATTTATCATCGCACTATTTTTGAGAAAAAAACATTTTGTAAAACGCGAGATGATCATAAATGCGCCTGTTCAAAAAGTGTTCGACTATGTAAAGCTCCTTAAAAACCAGGATACATTTAATGAAAATGCGATGACCGATGCTAACCGGAAAAAGGAATTTAAAGGAACTGACGGAACAGTTGGTTATGTTTATAGCTGGAGCGGTGATAAAAGTGCGGGTGAAGGAGAAAAAGAGATCATCAGCCTGGTTGAAGGAAAACGGGTAGAAACAGAAATTCGTTTTGTAAAGCCAATGAAGGTAAGCGCTACAGTGATCATGGAGACGGAACCCCTATCCGGCAATCAAACCAAAGTATTATGGATTAATACAGGTATGTTGAAATACCCGGTAAACATTATGATCCCCATGATGGAAAAAAGTGTTGCCAAAGGTATGGACAGCAGTTTATTGAATTTGAAAAATATCCTGGAGAAATAAGAACCGGGATCATTGCTTTTAACGGTTAATTAGTACTTTTAGCCGAAATGAAATTTCGCATCACACAAAGACTTAGCGACGCTGAGAAACATAAGCTATCTGTATTGATCATGTTAAAATCAAAAGCTGTGAAGCGTATGTGCCTGGTCATATTTGCACCATTCCTGCTGTGTTTTGCATTGTTTCTCTGGATGTACTTTGGCTTTCATAGCATGGCTGGTCTTCCTTATTTGTGGTATGCGCTGATCTTTCCGGCATTTATCTTGTCACTTATTTTCTTTGGTCCCCTTGCCTTAATAAAACTCCGGAAAATGGAGGATCCGGTTTATGAGTTCGACGAATGGAAAATGACTATGATTACTTCTAAACGAACCGTTCCTATTTCCTGGGGAAACCTGACTCATTACCGTGAACTCCACGATTATTTCCTTATTGTTCATGGTTCAAGTGATTTGGCTGCACACATTATTCCGAAAAGAGAATTTAAATCGCTGGAAGAACTGGATGCATTTGAAAAGCTGCTGATCGGTACCGGCTTAAAGAAGAAATAGGTTCCCGCATTAACAAGTCGATAACAAGCTCCCGGGATTTTTGCCACTATTTTTGTTTTCAGTTTATTATTTATGAAGACACTTGGCTTTTTTTTACTGCTGCTGGTACTATTGTTTGCCTGCTGCAATCAACCCGAACAGGAAACTGCAACCACAAAAAAAGAAGTGTATTCACTTACCGGTGATACTGTTACTGCAATCGGGAATGAGATCCGAGATATTTTGCAGGATTCAAAAAACAGGTATTGGTTTGCCAGCAATGGTGAAGGCTTGTTCAGGTATGATCCTTCTACTGGTACAACTGTTCAGTATACCGACAAGCATGGCCTATGCAGCAATTTTGTTTGGAATGTTACAGAAGACAACCAAGGGAATATCTGGATCAAAACACGCGATAATATCTGTTATTTTGATGGAGAAAAGTTTATACCAAAAACAACGGATGGGAATACTATGCAGAAAATGGAATATGCCTATCCAGATCATAAATTGATGGCGGAATATTATTGTAACAGTAAATCCCTTATAAAAATGAAGCTGCCTGAAACTTCTCTGCTCAATAAAGAAGATCATTCCCGTTATAAATACGATGTTTACAGCACCTGCCAAGATAGTAAAGGTAATACCTGGGTTGGCACCTGTACTGCTGGCGTTTGCATATATAATGGAAAAGATTATACCTGGGTTAATTACAAAGAGCTTGGTCTCCCGGTACGCTGCATTTTTGAAGACAGGAACGGAATCACCTGGATTGGGAATAATGGATCAGGTTTGTTACGTTACGATCCTGTTACCCAAACTCTGACCAACATTACTAAAGAAATGAAACTGGAAAATCCGGGCTTTGGCGAAAAGAACCTGGGTATGGAGGGAACACTGGCCCGGGTATGGTCGATTACTGACGACAGTATCGGAAACCTTTGGATAGGAACCATTGATGCCGGAGTATGGATGTTGGATACCAAAACCAATGCTTTAACCAATTTCACCGATAAAGAAGGCCTTGATGTGGATGCTATATGGAAAGTTTACAAAGACAGGAATAACCAGCTATGGTTTGGTACCGATGGTTTTGGTGTTTACACACTTGATGTTTCGAATCAAGGTCAAAAGAAATTCAAACGTTTTATGGGAAAATGATCTGAATTATAAATTCCAGCTTTTTCAAAATCATTTAATGATCATTTTTTGAATAGCAGATCCTGTTCCGGTTTTCAACTCTACAAAATAAAACCCGGGTTCAAAGGCGGAAACATTTATTGAAAAAACAGGCGCCCGGTTTCCTTTCCAAAATTTAAGCTGTTTTCCCTGTACATCATAGATTGTTATATCTACTTGTTCATCAGAAGTCAGCTCAAGCGTAAGCACTCCATCGCTTACCGGGTTTGGATATAGCCTTGCTGCACTTAAACTATTTTCGGATAATGAAACTAATGTACAATTCGGTTCCGTTCCACTACCTGTTTGAAACACTCCATTGCTAACATACCAATGCTCCCAGGTACCACCGGAGCCGGTTTTCCAGTCAACAAGGTTAAATGTATTGCTCCCGTTTTGTGTGCCCTTCACCCTATACACCTTCACGGCTTGGCCATTTCGGTTCCAGTTCAGCTCATTTCCTGCGCTGCAGTTTTCGGGACCGTTTTGCGTTAGCTCACAATTGGTTTGTAAAAAATAAATATCTTCATCATAAGCCGGGTAATCTCCATAACAACGGGCCAGGCCTAATGTATCAATACACACCGCTGTATACTCATCGCAGGCAATTCCTTTTGCATCAATGCCCCAGTCTTTAAGAATACGTGCTAAAAACGTAACGTGCCTTCCTCTTCTGTCCGGATCGTCGTAGTGAGTATCGGTAATGACATTTCCCAGGTACTTGTTTTTCAGGAAAGATGCGGAGTCAACTGTCATATAAACATTATAAGGATCATTAAGTGCTTCGGCAGTAGTAACACTTCCATTTTGTGCCGAAAAATAAAATCCACCCTGTATAGCCATACCGGCACTGGTTCCACCAATCACAATTTTCTTAGTAGCAAGATTATGATTAATAATACTGTCTATTTTGGTA
>DASWXS010000465.1:0-7934 GCA_036405375.1 Bacteroidia bacterium | reverse complement strand
TTGAGTTTCGTATTTGTGCTTAATGCATACAGAAACTTGGCAGATTAAACAGGATTTAGTATATTCGTTAGGTTAATCGACTAAAATCGCGTGTTCATTTATGAAAAAGAGGATTTCATCCGTTTCTGATATTGCCTTTTTTTTGCTGTTACAAAAAACAGCAGCTTTTGATGTATTGTTCAACTCGAAAACCAGCCATTCTCCGAAAAGATGAAATTGAGTATTCTATTGGCTGAAGATACATCACTTAACCAACGCCTGATCCGGAAGATAGTTCAAAAATGGGGTGATGAGCTGGATATAGCGAATGATGGCCAGGAAGCAATTGATAAATTAAAAATCAGGCACTACGATATTATTCTTATGGATATCCAAATGCCTGTAAAAGATGGATATTCAGCCGCTAAACATATCAGGGAACTCGGTAATACAGAAACGAAAAACATACCAATAATTGCGCTCACAGCTCATGCCACAAAAGAAGAAGCCGAAAAATGCCTGAGTATCGGGATGAATGCGTATATATCAAAGCCGTTTGATCCAAAGTTTTTGCGCGAGACAATACTACAGCTTACTTCCAGGTCAATGCCGCCTGAACAAACCGAACTTAAAAATGTGGTTACTGAAAATGCGGGCTTGTATGACCTTACTTATCTTATAGACCATGCAGAAGGAGATAATACATTTCTTGAAGAAATGATTGGTATATTTTTGGCGGAAACCCCTAAATTGCTTGAAGAGTTAAGGGAAAATATAAATGAAGTCAATTACCTAAAAATAAAAGTTACATCGCATAGCATGAAAGGCCTGTTTTTGACATTAGGAATTAACAAAGCAGCCATTTACCTGAGGGAAATAGAAACACTGGCGGAAGACGGAAGTTCATTTGACCGAATAAAAGAGAATTTTGAAAAAATAAGTTCTATCTTTAATAGTTGCGAAGCACCTCTTACTAATGAATTGCATAAAATAAGAAGCAGCTAAGTCGCCCTTAAAAAAATGCCGTGAGACCTTTCTTACTCATACTTGCTCTTTTGTGTGGTGCAACCATGCAAATGAAATGTTATGGACAGGACCAGGCAAAAATCGACTCGCTGAAAAATATCCTGAAACAAAATCTTTCAGATACGGTTCGCGTAAATACACTGTCTGATCTGTGTAACGTGTATAATAATGCCAAAGACGAAGAAAACACGATTGAATATGCAAACCTGCTGGTAGGAGTTACAGATAGTCTCCTCTTACACGAAACGGTAAGAAAAAAAGTGAAGCTCTTGAAACGGGCAAAGTCAGAGGCAATCTCAATGCTTGGAGTGATTTCTTATAATTATGCCGATTATGAAGAAGCGCTGAACTATTTCCAGGAAGTTTTATTGATCCGGAAGGAGATCATGGACGAAAAGGGATGCGGGCGTGCCGAGTTAAATATCGGGCTTGTATACAAGAACAAAGGAGATTATGCTGTTGCGCTTGACCATTACCTGGCAGCCTTGAAAATATACGAGAGAATAGATGACAAAAAGGGAATTTCCACCGCATACAATAATATAGGGATATTATATAGTAAGGGAGGAGATCGCAAAAAAGCACTCGAATATTATACAAAGGCTTTTGAGATGTACAAGGGGATAAGTGATAAGAAAGGAATGTCGAGCGCACTTATTAATATTGGAATTATTTATAATAAGAATAAAGAGTATCAAAAAGCACTCGATCATTATTTCAAGGCCATTAAATTAAAAGAAGAAGTAAAAGATATTGGTGGAATTGCGAGTGCATGTAATAACATCGGAAACGTATATGACGAGCAAAAAAAATTCGATAAGGCAATTGAGTATTTTAATAAATCCCTGGAACTCAAACAAAGCATACACGATAAACAGGGAATAACATTATCGTACAATAATATCGGGAGTGTTTATGCAGAAAATGGAAATTACAAAAAAGCAGAGGAGTATCTTCTGAAATCGCTTGTAATTGCTAAGGAAATAGGGAGCCTGGATGATATTAAGGACGCGCATTACAACCTATCTGATCTTTATCAAAAAACAAGTGAATCTGTTAAAGCGCTGGAACATTATAAAGAGTTTATTGTTGCGCGCGACAGTTTATTCAATGCAGAAAGTACCAAAAAAATGGTACGATCTGAAATGAATTTTGAATTTGAGAAGAAACAGCAATTACAAAAGCTGGAATCAGAAAAAAAAGAAGCAATTCAACAGGAAAAGCTGAGCAACCAGCGTGTTGGGGTTTATGCCCTTGTATTTATAATTGGCTTACTGCTGGCTTTTTCTATAACACTATTCAGGAGTTATAAATCAAAAAAACGACAAAGCGATATTATTCATGAGAAGAACCTGGAGCTGGAAAAACTTTCGATTGTAGCCAGCGAAACAGCGAGCGGGGTTTTTATTACAAATGCAAACGGAGATATAGAATGGTTCAACGATGGATTTTCCAAACTTTTTGGATGGTCGAGCATCGAGCAGTATAAAGAGCAACGCGGAAAGAATATTTACGCAGTAAGTGGAAATGAAAATATAAAGGAGATCATCAAACAGGCAGTTAATGATAAAATTTCGGTTACCTACGAAAATGCAGTTACCGATATGTGGGGTAAGGAATTATGGATAAAAACTGCACTTACTCCGGTATTTAATGAAGAAGGAAAACTTCAGCAAATGATTTTTATTGAAACGGATGTAAGTGAACTTAAAAGAGCAAAAGAAACTGCTGAACAAAGTTTACAAATCCAGGAACAATTTCTTGCGAATACAAGTCATGAAATAAGAACGCCAATGAATGGTGTACTGGGTATGACAAGGCAGTTGATGGAAACGCCTCTTAATGAAGAACAATTGGAGTACCTCACCGCTATAAAAGAGTCTTCCAATTCCTTACTAAGAGTTGTAAATGATATTCTGGATATTTCTAAGATCAGGGCAGGAAAAATAGTATTTGAAAAAATTGATTTCAAAATCGCTGATCTCTTCCGCACACTTCAGTTTACACTTCAATACAAAGCAGGAGAAAAGAATATAGCACTAAAGATGGAGCTGGACAAAGAGATCCCTGAAGTTTTGCTTGGAGACCCGGTACGTTTGAATCAAATCCTCATTAACCTTGCCGGTAATGCGATAAAGTTTACAGATCAGGGCCAGGTTGTTATAAAAGCAGAAAAAGAAGTAAAAAATGGAAAAGAAACGGTAGTGCGTTTTTCGGTAAGCGATTCAGGAGTGGGGATTCCGGGCGACAAACTGGATTATATATTTGAAGCATTCGCACAGGCCGAAACACACACTACGCGGAAGTATGGCGGAACAGGCTTAGGGCTTAGCATATCAAGGTTTTTGGTGGAACAACAGGGAGGCAAAATCAACGTAAACAGCCTGGTCGGAAAAGGATCTGTTTTTAGTTTTAGCCTGAAATTTGAAGAGGGAAACCCGGAATGGAAAGGAATTATTCCGCACCACACAGATGTATTAACAGAAGAGGATAATCTTGAAAACGCGGAAGTGTTATTGATCGAAGATAACCGGATCAATCAACGTGTTGCTGAATACGAGTTGAAAAAATGGAAGATAAAAGTTGAAATTGCCGATGATGCGATATTAGGCCTTGAGAAATTGAAGAACAAAAAATATGACTTGATCCTTATGGATATTTCTATGCCCGGCATGGACGGTATTGAAGCTACAAAGCGTATCCGGAAAGATTTTCCCGCGCCGGTAAAAGATACTCCGATTATGGCAATGACAGCTTCTGCACTAATAGGAGAAAAGGAAAAGTGTTTTGAAGCAGGTATGAATGATTACATCTCCAAACCTTTTGATCCTGTGGTATTCCATAGTAAATTAATTAAGTGGATTAAACCCCGGAAAACCGATATACCGGAAGTAAAGCAACAAGAGCATACAAGAAAAAGAATAACAGACCTGGGCTCGATTATAGAACAAGCAGAAGGAGATCTTGGATATATAAGGGAAATGATCGAAATTTATGTTCAATCGATGCCGGAGTACCTGAGTGAGTTGAATTTTTTCTTTGAACAGAAAAACTGGCAGGAAGTAAAAAAACAGGCTCACAAAATGAAAACGCCAGCTGTGTATTTCGGCGCAATTGAGTTAAAAGACCTGTTGTACCGTGTTGAGATATATACAGCACAAAATTCTTCTACCGAACTTTTTGTGAACACAGTAAAACGTATCAACGATTTGTGTATGCAATCCTGTAAAGAGTTGAATGAAGAGCTGGTAAAAATGAACCAGGTTTAACGGATCAGGTTTACCCTGCCGGAATAGTGGTATGGATTGAGGAAAGAATCATGAACATTTACTCTCCATACGTAAGTATCCATTTGCGCAGGTTTACCTTTATAGGTCCCATCCCAGGCATCGTTTATATCTTTTGCCGAAAATATTTTTTCTCCCCAGCGGTTATAGATTTCAAATGAATATTCCTTTTCGCTCCATCCCATTCCGACCGGAGAAAAACTGTTGTTGAACTTGTCACCATCCGGAGTAAAGGAATTGGGAATATAAAATGTGAAACCAGGTTTTACTGTTATTATTTTTGTGATCGTATCTGTACAACCCAAATTATTTGTAGCAACTAAGGAAACAGGAAACTCGCCTTCCGACTCGTATGCAAAAGTTACCTGGTCAGCATTGGATGTTTGCCCATTCACATTTATCCATTCGACAGTAGAAGCAAATTGTGAAGTACTGGTAAATTCAACTACCGGTTCTTCCGGTGTTACATCATAAACAGACGCGCTGAAAGAAGCGATGGGCTGCTCCACAACATGAATAGAGTAAGGTGCAGAAGCACTTACGATACATCCGTCGATTGAGGTAATGGTAAGCGTGGGTGTATAATCACCTGCTGCAATATAACAATGCAGGGGCTGAAATGTAGTAGCCGATTGATGATCGCCAAAATCCCAAGAAACTGAACCGATATTCCCGGGCGCTATCGCTGTTGTATTATAGTAGTTCACGCAAACCGGTATACAACCCGATAATGTATCTGTAGTGAATGTTATTGGAGGAAAGTTGGTAAGAATAACCTGTGCGTTCTGTATAGCGTTGTTTGTTGTGCAACCATCAGAAACCGTAACAGTATAGTTTGTGTTACTTGTTGGGCTAACCTGGATGGATTGACCTGTTTGATTTCCGGGCATCCAGGTATACGTGTAGCTTCCATCACCTCCATGTGCATTTGCTAAAAGAACAGTGCTATTACCAGTACAAATGGTGTCGTTAATTATTGCGTCAATACTAATGGGATCACGTACTGTAATAAGTGTTGTAGCGAATGATGTGCAGCCCGAGTTGTCTGTTATCGTTAACGAATAAGTTGAGCTTACGGCAGGCGTAACCTGGAACGTTCCATTAGTTGATGCACCTGAATTCCAACTGTAGGAATAAGGCTGCTGCCCGCCGCTGATTGCTGCACTCAGGTTAAAAATTTCTCCAATGCAGATAGTTCCATTATTAATGGCCAACGAAATAGGCAAGGGCTCTGCAATGGTTACTGAGCTTTGCGTTGAACATCCGTTAGCATCTGTAACGGTTAATGTATGAGTACCTGCCGGTAATGAAGTTACATTTTCTGTACTGAATCCTGAAGGTAACCAGCTATAAGTATATCCGGGACTCCCTCCACTTATTACCGAACTTGCTGTTCCATCATTTGATCCGTTGCAACTTATATCTGTATGACTCAAACTTATGCTCGCCTCTGGTACAGTTCCAACTGTATACTGCGAAGTAGCAGAACACAGGTTCTGATCAGTTACTGTTACACTATAAACTCCCTGGTTTAATGCTGTAACCGTTTGATTTGTATTTCCGTTCGACCATAAATATGCATAACCCGGAGTTCCTCCATTTACGCTAACGGTTGCAGTTCCATTTCCTGATCCGCATGTTTCATTGGTTGTAGTTCCTGTTACAATTAATGCAGTAGGTTGTGAGATGGTAAAACTTACTGTTGCCAGGCAGTTATTGATGTCTTTTACGTCAACTGTATAAGTTCCTGCTGTCAGACTACTATTGCCCGCATTGCTGCCGCCTGTTGGGAGCCATGCATATGTGTAGCTACCTGTACCTCCGGAAGCAGAAATACTTGCTGTGCCATGATTCCCTCCGAAACAATTTACATCAGATTTTACAACACTTGCATTAACTACTGCAGGTTCTGTAATTGTAAATGTAGTGGACGAAGTGCAGGAATTGTTGTCGGTAGTATTAACAGTATATGTTCCTGCGCTCAGGTTATTTTCTGATGTCCCATTCCCACCTGACGACCAGCTATAGGTGAAAGGAGCCGAACCTCCGGAAACAGTTAAAACCGCGGAGCCGTCATTCAGACTATTGCAACTGATATTACTTGATGTTACGCTAACACTAAACGTTGATGATGCATCAACTGCATAAGAGAAATTCTCAGTGCAAAGGTGAGCATCTGTAATTACAACAGAGTAAGTCCCTGGTGTTAAAGAAGTAATAAAAGATGCAGAGGAACCCGTTGACCACAAAAATGTGCATCCCGGAGATCCGCCACTTACAGATAATAGTACAGCGCCATTAGCTGCTCCACATGTTTCATCAATGACAGTAGGTACAACAACGAGATCTGGTGGTTCGGAAATACTAAACGTTTTATCCAGCTGACAGTTGTTAGCGTCTTTTACCTGTACAGTATAGTCTCCGGCGCTAAGGTTATTGTTATTTGCAGAACTTCCTCCCGATGGAAGCCACGCATATGTATATATACCGGTACCACCGCTTGCAGTTATGCTTGCCGTTCCATTATTTCCACCAAAGCAACTTACATTTGTTGTTGAAACACTTGCATTTAATGCAGTTGGTTCAGCAATAGTGAAAGTAGTAGCAGAAGTGCAGGAATTGTTGTCGGTTACAGTAACTGTATAAATTCCTGCTGCAAGATTGTTTTCAGTTGTTCCGCTACCACCCGATGACCAGTTATAGGTAAATGGCGATGTTCCTCCTGTAACCGTAACTGTTGCTGAACCCGTTGTACTTCCATTACATGCAATATTTGTTTGAGCTACAGAAGAAGTTACACTTGAAGAGGAGCTTATGCTCACCGTTGCCGTTTGTGTACAGCCACGCGTATCAGTTACTGTAACTGTATATGTTCCCTGGCAGGCAGCGGTTAAAGTAGGGGTTGTTTGAGGGTTTCCTGACCAGCTGTATGTATATGGAGCAATACCTCCTGTGGCATTCACAGTAGCAGTTCCGCTGCAGGTACACCCGGCAGAAGTTGAAGAAACAGTTAAGCTAATAGGAAGTATAGGAGAACAGGAATTGTTCATTGCATTGATCCATGCGGCATTTGCAGCATTATTAGGAGAACCAGGTGTTTCGTTGGCAGGGGCGGCACCTTGTCCCCAGTTAGCCTGTAGTGCTGGATTGTTGTTAGTACTATTCAGCATACTGTATACTTTTGAACCTCCTGCGCCGGAAAAATAAATGGTAGTACTTGTGCTGTTATTTCCATAACTCACTGCGTGTATCAAAGTACCAGTTGAATTACGAACCTGGTAACTGTCCCCCGCATTTAATAAAGAAGTTGGAGTCCAATCACCACAACTGGTAAAACCAGAAGTTGGATATGTAGAATTACCTGTAGATGGAAGAGAGCTATGGTGTTGAAGTAAGGTACAGTCACCCGAAGGAATGATTAACCGGCAGTTTCCATCGCTCATAGAAAGATCCTGTGCAGGGACAGCTGAATTTATATCATCACTATTATATATTACGATGAGTGTGCCGGCCGGAATAGCTTGCCAGAAAGCAATGTTTGCGAAACGCATGCAACCACCAGCAATACCCACACCTGAACCACTTGCAAATGAGCCGTTGTTATCGTCAATGATAAAGCCACGCATATCTAAAGTAGGAATA
>DASWXS010000464.1:0-3741 GCA_036405375.1 Bacteroidia bacterium | reverse complement strand
AGATTCCGTATCTTCAAAAGATGTAAACATAATGAACTGTGTTTTTTGACATAAAGGCTTAAGCTCTGCAATGCAATCTATACCCGTTTTTCCGGGAAGATGAATGTCCATCAGAACCACATCAAGATCGAGACCTGGGATTTTTTCAATGGCCTCTTCGGCAGAGTTAAAGGCATGCTCACAGGAAAAACCTTCACTTCCGTTTATCAGGATAGTCATTCCTTCCCTGATCTGTTTTTCATCTTCAACAATTCCAATGTTCAGCTTCATGCTACAAAATTAAAGTTGCTCCAATTATCCGCCATACTACAAAAGTAGTATTTAATGCCTGCGTATGTTTTCAATAGATATATTCAGCGCTATAAATGTGCCCTCGTTTACTTTACTTTCAATCATAAAAATACCGCCAATAGATTCTATCCTGGCTTTCATATTTCCCAGGCCATTGCCCGTGTCTTTTGCTTCAGGAATTCCAATCCCATTGTCCCTGATATTAAATAACAGGCACGTTCCTGATATTTTTGTTTCTATTTCAATAGCAGAGGCCCCGGAGTGTTTCACAATATTGTTCAGGCTCTCTTTAATGGTCATTAATATCTGCCGGTGAGCTTCCTTTGTTATTGGATCAGAAGCGATGTAATCGGGAAAAGATAGTTTCAGCTCGGCCGGATAATCTTCCAGGTAATCAGAAGAATGCTCACGTATACGGGAAACCAGGCCGGAAAGCGTTGTGTTTTCAGGATTCAATGCCCATATCAGGTCTTTCATATTCACTATCAGCTTCTTTGATGTTTCTGAAATCGCCTCTGCATGCTCTGCCGAAGCCTCATTTAAATTTTTGTCCCGACTGATCATCTCGCCCAGGAAATTGATCTTGGATAACCCCGAGCCCAGGTCGTCGTGAATGTCTTTAGCTATACGTAAACGTTCATTTTCTTCCGTAGCTTTTATCGCTCTTTCCCTCTCCAGGCGGTTTTGCAGTTTCTTTCGCTGTGCAAAGAAATAAAACAGGATCCCAATCAGTACAATCAATGCAATGCCTGATGCTATCACCATATTCCTGCGCCTTATCGTTTCATTTTTTGCATTCAGCTCGAGGTTCCTGATCACCTCTTCCTGCTTCAACACTTTTATCTGGCTTTCTTTCTTCGCAGTTTCATACTGTGTTTGCAACTCACTCAATTGCCGGAAACGTTCTTTACTCAGCAAAGAATCTTTTAAAGCATAATACAGTTTATAATACCTGAGTGCTTTAGGCATATCATTAATTAACTCATAGGCATCTGCCGTTTTATAATATGCGTTTATAAGGATGTCGTAATTTTTCCTGACCGTTAAAAGCTCCTGCTCCGATTTTTTTAATAGTCTTTTCACATAAGAAGCAGTAAGTGGTTTAATATGCGCAGCCGTATTTGCCATGTTCAGGCGGGCAAGATAAATACCGTTTACGTTCTTTATCTCCTCCTGCAGGGCGAGCTCTTCAGAAAAGAAACTCAATGCTTTTTTGTAATCCTTTTGGGCTGTATATGTTTCGCCCAGGGCATTTAAGCAAATGCCAACACAGGTTCTGTCTGTATTTGATTTTGCATTAACCAAAGTGGTGTCTAAAATTACTAAGGCTGAATCCAGTTCTCCTTTTGCCAAGTAACAACGAGCCAGGTTTACACAAAAAAAGTTCCGGATATAATGAGCCTCAGGGTGCCCGGTTTTTGAAATTCCAATGTGTGATTGAATTTCTGCGTTCTTTACATCACCGGTAAGGAGATACATTTCTCCAAGAAAAAAATGAGCGCGAACATTATATGATTTCTGATGTTCGAGCACTTTTAAAGCCATTACATATTTTTGAAGCGCACTTTGGTAATCGCCCATCTGCTTGAGGCATAAAGCCACATTAAACAAGGTAATGGCCATATCCGGCGGTGACTTCATTTTTTTTGCGATCTCAAAAGATAGTCCATGAAAATAGGCGGCTGAATCAAAATTACCAAGCGTTTCATACGCGTTTGCCTGGCCGTTATATGCATTGAGTTGCGAGTAGAGATCTCCTCCCTTCACTGCAAGAGTCAAAAGCTGTTTCCCATATTCAATTCCCTTTTTAGGTTCTATTAAACCGTATTCATAACTCAGTGTGTACAAACAGGTGGACTTTACTTTATTACTAGTGGTTGTATTCAAAACTGTTTTCACACTATCCAGGTAGGCAGGTGTAATAGCACGAGTAGTAGCAGTAAATACTACTAATATAAAAAGAAGTATGCCAATCCTTTTATTCATAAACAGCTCTGCAAGGCTAATAGTATAGTGTTGATGCTACGTTTCAAATTTAGTACATTTTTCCAAGCTCAGCAGATCAGTACCGATGCATCTTACGAATTACTACTAAATGGTGATTGATACCATTGCATGGCTTACCTAGTTTTGGTGCATAAATCAACCCTAATTTTCTCAAAAATGAAAAACATTAAAATTAAGCTACTGTTTGCCTTGTTGTTCTTTGGTTCATTGGTAGCATCAGCACAAAACATCGGTTTATCGAACGGTGTAAAATTTGAATTTAAAAAGGGCGCAGAAGATTGGTCAGAAACAATAACGACTAATTTGTTTGCCAAAGAATCGGGCGATTCTATTCCTATATCCATCCGCATCAAGTTTAAAAAGAAGATGCTGTTTGCCTGCCACTATCAAATTGAGATCACTAACCTCTCTGAAACTAAATCTCTTAAATGTGAAGTAGGAAATCGCTATACAGATGCCAATGGTAAGGAAGTAACAGAAAAATTCAAGCTGAAGCCTAAAACCATGGGAGAAGGAAAACTTATTTATGCCGAAGGATTAAAAAAACCAAAAAGTGCACAGGATTGTATCGATTGCACCTGGGCCATGCATTTTTACGATATTAAAATAAAGTAAGTACAATTATGCAACAGATAGGCTATTGCTGTAAAATGAATTTCAGTGCCTGAAGATCAAAAACAGAAGTGTTTTCTACATCATTCGAAAACAGGTAACGATTGTTCAAAATATAGATCTTATCATTCGGGGGGAAGAAAACAGCTTCCCCTTTTTTGTTGCAAACCGCAAGCGTATTCTTTTCATCCAGGTACAAGAAATAATCTGCACTTAGTTTTTCCAGGCGTGTTGTTTTAAGAGAAAATAAAACCGTTCCTGTTACCTCTATAACAGAAAAAACATCTTTTTTCCTGACGATAGAAAGACCGTCTTCAAAATCTTCTGCGTCATCATACACAGGTTTTATGATCTGCTTGTTCTTTTCATTCACGAAACCATACTTATCATTCACAAATATTTTTGCCAGGCCAAAACGGGGAATATAAATTTCTTCATACGGTTCCTTTTCAGTTAAAGACTTTCCATTTTTATTTACCAGGAATTGTTCATCTTCTTTAATAAGACGCATCCATTTACCATCTGTAAGCTCTTCTGCCTTTTCATTGGATGAATTGAGATTATTCACTTCGCTCAACAAACAGCCCACACTATCCGCGAAGCCATAACGATTATTTTTATAGATCACATAAATTCCATTCACCTGTTCATCAATACGGTCATAAACGGGTGGCAATACAAACTCTCCCTGCTTATTGATCAATCCAAATTTATTATTGAATTTAACCCTTGCTAATGACAGGTTGAAACTTTCGGCCCAATCATATAAGAATGAAATGACCGGGTATCCCTTCCGGTCTACATAACCATACTTCTCCCCTTTTTGGGCAA
>DASWXS010000463.1:0-2458 GCA_036405375.1 Bacteroidia bacterium | reverse complement strand
TATTGCGTTTATTCCACACCGAGCTGGAAGCTGTATATGAAGAAAAGAACCGTGGGTTGGACAATGACAATAACCAGGCTTTCGAGCAACTGATGGCTGGTCTTTTCAAAAACCATACTTATGGAACGCAAACCACTATCGGAACCATCGATCATTTAAAAAATCCTTCGATGACCGAGATCAACAAATACTTTTACAAAAACTATGTTCCGAACAACATGGCTATTTGTATGAGCGGGGATTTTGATCCGGACCTGGCTATTAAACTGATCGAAGAAAAATTCGGATCTATGGAATCAAAACCGGTTCCGCCATTCACTTTTAAGCCTGAAGCACCAATCACTAAACCAATTGTGAAAGAAGTGCTTGGACCAAATTCTGAAAATGTAATGATGGGTTACCGTTTCGGCGGAGCAGGAACCAAAGACGCCGATCTGAGCTTGATGATGAGCCTGATCCTGGGTAATGGTAAAGCAGGCTTGTTTGATCTTAACTTAAACCAAAGCCAGAAAGTACTGAGCTCTTTCAGTTACTTTGAAGGTATGAAAGATTACTCCATGCTGTTGGTGGGTGGAGAACCAAAAGAAGGACAGAAACTGGAAGATGTTTCTAAACTGGTATTGGCAGAAATTGAGAAAGTAAAAAAAGGTGAATTTGCAGATTGGCTGATGCCGGCTATCATTACCGATCTTAAATACTCACAAACAAAAGAACTGGAAGAAAACCAATCACGTGCTATAAAAATGGCAATGTCGTTTACTACTGATAATTCATGGGCCGACAATGTAAACAAGATTAACCGCCTTTCAAAGATCACTAAGCAAGAGATCATGGATTTCGCAAAGAAAAATTTTGGAGAGAACTATGTGATTGTTTACAAACGTTCAGGACAAAATCCAAATGCTCAAAAAGTTGATAAACCGGAAATTACACCAGTACCTGTGAACAGGGAAGATCAATCTCCATTCCTGAAAAGTATTGTTAACTACAATGCCGCTAACATTGAGCCAATGTTTCTTGATTATAGCAGAGATGTAATGCAATTCAACATTAACTCAAATATCCCGGTTCTGTATACACAGAATAAAGAAAATCAAACTTTTGAGCTGTATTACATTTTTGAAATGGGATCGAACAACGATAAAGCATTACCAATTGCTATTGATTACCTTCCTTACCTGGGAACCGGTGATCTTTCGGCTGAAGCAATCAAGCAAGAGCTTTACAAGCTGGGATGCAGCTTCGATGTGTTTAATTCAAACGACCAGGTGTATGTAAGTTTGAATGGTTTAAGCGAGAATTTTGACCAGGCTGTTGAGTTGTTCGAGAACTTATTGAGCAACGCTAAGCCAGATAAAGAGGTATTGGCAAACCTGATTGCCGATAAACAAAAAGCGCGTGAAGATGCTAAGCTGGAGAAAAGAATTATTTTGAACCAGGCAATGTATAATTATGGTATGTACGGACCACAAAATCCTTTTACCAATGTACTTTCTGATGATGAGCTGAAAGCCCTGAAAGCGGAAGACCTGGTTGCGAAAATCCAGAAATTATGCAGCTACGAGCACCATATTCTGTATTATGGAACAAAATCAAAAGATGAGCTTACCAATTCATTAAATAAATACCACCAGGTAAAGGACAAACTACAACCTGTTCCTCCGGCGGTGGAGTTTAAGGAAAAAGAAACGGGTAAAACTGTTTATGTAGTTGATTACGAAATGAAGCAGGCAGAGATCATTATGTTTGGAAAAGGAACAACTTACAACCCTGAGCTTTCTCCTAAAACTACTTTATACAACGAGTATTTTGGAGGTGGAATGTCAGGCATTGTATTCCAGGAATTACGCGAATCGAGAGCGCTTGCCTACAGTGTAATGTCGGCTTACCGTGGACAAGGTAAAAAAGGCAAACCATACTATTCTTATTCATACATTGGTTCACAGGTAGACAAATTGCCTGAAGCAATGAGCGGAATGTATGATTTATTGAACAACATGCCTCAATCGGATGTAATGTTCAGCGGGGCAAAAGATGCGGTATTAAGCAAAATCAGAACGGAGCGTATCACAAAATCGAAGATATTGTTCAATTACGAAGCTGCTAAAAAATTAGGATTGGATTATGATATCCGCCAAAAGGTATATAAGCATGTGCAGGGAATGACCTATGAAGATTTGAAGGCTTTCCAAACCGAATATGTTAAGAACCTTCCATTAAGTGTTTTGGTATTAGGTAAAAAAGATAAACTGGATATGAAAACCCTGGAGAAGTACGGCACTGTAAAATACCTTACTTTGAAAGATGTATTCGGTTATTAATACAAAAATCCATTAAATTAAAAACGGGCTGCCAAAGGCAGCCCGTTTTTTTTTGTAGAAACTTTTTTACAACCCGGTTACTTCCTCTTCTTCATCTTTGGGCAGAATAAAGTTTTCGATTTTATAAAGCTGGCCCG
>DASWXS010000462.1:0-10262 GCA_036405375.1 Bacteroidia bacterium | reverse complement strand
CAAATTTACCCTGCTATAAGTGCCTCCCAGTATTCGGCTGCGCGGCGCGTATGGGGGATCACGATGGTTCCTCCTACAATATTGGCAATGGCAAACACCTCATAAACCTCAGCTGTACTTACTTTTTCCTCGTGGCATTTTCCGAGGTGATATTTTATGCAATCGTCGCAACGTAATACCATACTCGCTACCAGGCCCAGCATTTCCTTGGTTTTAACATTTAAAGCTCCTTCTGCATACGTATTGGTATCCAGGTTAAAAAGTCGCTTGATAACCAGGTTATCTTTTCCAAGGATTACCTCGTTCATTTTAGAACGGTAGGCGTTGAATTCTTCTATTTGCGGGTTCATATGATACTATTATTCTTGCGAAATATATAAATTAATCCGCATTCCAAAAGCATCCGGTATCCCGATTTTTTTCAGCCCGCTTTCCCTAAATTCAGGCAGCGGCAGGAAGGTTGCGTATCGAGTTTAATTTAGTGAAACACAGGTAAGAAATTACCAAAAACGCCATAGATATCAGCGGCCCGCCAATGCCCGCAGGTCCGTCAACAACGGCATGGGCTATAGCTGCGGAAATATATACAATTCCAAATCCTGCATAGGTCCATTCCTTGATTCGTGAAGAGATCATAGGCAGCAATAAAACAATTGCACCTAAAATTTTTGCCGTTCCCAGTTCCACGCGAAAATAATCGGGGAATCCCAGGTGTTTAAATCCTTCTGTTACCATTGGATTTGTAAAATACATTACACCTGCCATTAAAGCCATAAATGCGGCTATACTTGTTGCTATCCAATAAATGATTTTATACTTTTTCATTTTCTTCTTTTGTTAAATTGTTTCGAATTTGTTATTGATTCAACAAAAGTAGATACCTTTACTATACTAAAGTAAGTACTATAACAAAGTATAGTACTATACACTAGTATAGCTTCAATGAAATCAAATAAAACAACCCAGTGCCCGGCCGATCCGGAAGAATTTGCAAGAGCGATCCGCGACACCATCGATTTTTTCAATGGTAAGTGGAAACTGCCCATCCTGGGCACCTTAATGCATGGCAGCAAACGGTTCAATGAAATGGAACGCCTGATTCCTAAAATAACTCCACGTATGTTGTCGAAAGAATTACGTGACCTGGAAATGAATAAAGTAGTAAAGCGAACTGTTTACGATACTGTTCCTCCAACGGTAGAATATGAAATCACTCCTTATGGATTATCCATAAACACGGTTCTCCTCGCTATGCATACCTGGGGAACCGAACATCGAAAAAAGATCACCGGTAAAAGCTAATCACTGTTATCAGGAGCATCATGTCCATTCTTTTTGATATGTCCATTGAGTGTATCATCGAACGGCTCATTTTTAAGAATAGCAGGATTTAAAATAGAGAAGATATAATTATCATCTGCATGTTGCTGCAATACTGCTTTTCTTCCATTTGGTTTTAAACGCTTCAATTCATAAATATCCGTTCTTCTGTCGGTGAGATTGCGTACACTACCATGGAGGCGGAGCTTTTTTAATGCATCCAGGTCAAGATCGGCAACCAGTACCATCTCTGTATTCGGAGTGGCTTCCGCTTTTATTCCATTGGTCGGAAAAGCGAAATCGGCAGGAGTAAATACCGCCGACTGGGCGTACTGGATATCCATGTTATGCACTTTCGGCAGGTTTCCTATACCTCCCGCAATAGCCACGTAACACTCGTTCTCAATAGCTCTTGCCTGTGCACAGCATTTAACACGTGTATACGCATTTTGAGTATCGGTTAAGAAAGGTACAAATAGTATTTCCATTCCTTCCAAAGCAAGAATACGCGCCAGTTCAGGGAATTCCGAATCATAACAAATTAAGATTCCTATTTTTCCGGCATCTGTATCAAACACTCTCAAGGTGTGACCTCCTACAATTCCCCAGGCATTCACCTCATTCGGGGTAACGTGGATTTTTGTATAACGTTCGATGGATCCGTCGCGACGGCATAAATATCCTACGTTGTATAATTCACCTTTTCTTACAAAAGGCATACTGCCGGTTATGATATTTATATTGTAACGAATCGCGTAATCGATAAATTTATCCCTGAGTGGTTCGGTATATTCTGCAAGACTCCGGATCGCCTCAGCTTCTGTCTGATGGTTGTAATCAGCCATCAAAGGCGCGTTAAACAATTCGGGAAAGAGAACAAAATCAGAATGATATCCGGCAACCGTATCCACGAAAAATTCGATCTGCTCGCAAAGCGCATCAAATGTTTTAAAGGTTCGCATTCCCCACTGCACCAACCCCACCCGTGCGCTTGATTTGGTTTTATACACCTGGTTGCTTGGTTTCACATACAATACATTATTCCATTCCATCAGCGTAGCATACTCTCTCGATTCTTCATCGCCGGGCATATAATTCACCATCAATTTCTTTACGTGAAATTCGTTTGAGATCTGGAAAGAAAGAACGGGATCAAACAATTCTTTCATTTTCACTTTGTGAATGTATTCTTTCGGAGTCATTTTGGTGGCATGTTCTGCATAACCTGGTAAACGCCCTCCAAAAATAATTCCCTTCAGGTTCATTTTTTCTGCCAGCTCCTTTCTTGCTTCATATAATCTGCGCGCAAGCCTGAAGCCCCGGAAGTCAGGGTGAATAAATACTTCAATACCATACAAGGTATCGCCTTTAATATTGTGCGTGGTAAATTTATAATCGCCGGTAATTTGTTGATAGGTATGCTCGTCGCCAAATTTATCGTAATCGACAATTATGGAGAGAGCTGTTCCCACCACATTTCCGTTTACAGAAACTACAAACTGGCCTTCGGGGAAAAGATCAAGGAGACGCGCTATCTCTTCCTCGCTCCAGATGGAATCATGCCAAAACTTGTAGGATTCCTGCATGGCATCCCGCATGTTTAAGTAATCTTCTAATGTAAGGTGACGTACTTCTATTTTTTTTATTTCAGGAAGAGGCGCCTGATTTTTTCTCTCTCTGCTTACTGTTCGTTGCATAAGAAATTAGGTTTAGTAAGAATTAATTTAAAGGAATAAAGGTAGCCCGCCATGGCGGAGAAAATAGTAAGTCTAATGTACACAAATTCGGGGAGAAATCAAACTATTCCCTTGTGAAATTGGAGGAATTCTATAAAAAATGCAAAAGGGAATTGATTTAACGTTGAAATTTAACATTTCAAGATTAATAGGCATGCATAATAATTATTTTAAAGCCGCAAGCATCTTTATATCCTTCACTTCAATGATCTGTTTATCGTACCCTTTCGCCACACTGTTGATCATTGCAAGACCCAATTGCTTTAACGTAGAGATCCTGTTTGGGGTCAGTAGCCAGAAAACCGGGGCCAGCCAGCCGAAATATTTATAAAATGAAAGCGTGTTTTTCAACCCTTTCGTGGGTGTCATAATTCCGGGCCTGAAATTGTATACTTTTTTAAAAGGTAACCTCACCAGGTCATTTTCTGTTTTGCCTTTTACGCGCGCCCACATGCTTTTTCCTTTCTCCGTGCTATCGGTTCCGGCACCGGAAATATAACAGAATGTAAGACCCGGGTTAACCCTGGATAATTCAGTCGCGAAATTCAGTGTAAGTGTGTGAGTAAGTTCAAAATATTTTTCCTCTTCCATTCCCACTGAAGAAACCCCCAGGCAAAAGAAACAGGCATTATAATCCGCTAGCTGCGAAGATATAGATGAAATATTGGAAAAATCGGGATGAATGATCTCCTTTAATTTAGGATGAGAAACACCGCAGGATTTCCTAGTAATCACGAGTACCTGTTCCACATCGTTTCTTAAAAGACATTCATGCAGAACACCTTCACCCACCATACCGGTAGCCCCGGTAACAATAGCTTTTATCATAGCAACAGCAGTTTCCAGCGAAGGTACAAAACTTATTGTGTTGGCCGCAAATTTGATTCCGGGTAATATTATCCACACCAGTCTCTTTACACTAAAACCCAATAGCTTCAAAACACTTATCTATCAATGATCTGAAGGTTTCTCAACTGGCACAACATTTCCTGTGAATAATACATAAATACATTATATCATGAAAACGCTGATCTTCATCCTGGCCCTTGTTTCAGGAACCTGTATGCTTCCTGCACAGGTAATGCAGCCTGATCATACATCAACTGTTAACCCTCCCAAACCTGTACTTAGCAAATTCACTACAGAATATCCCGGTGTGAATCCCGCCTGGGACCAGGAAGAGAATTACTACACTGCTCAATATATCGACCAGGGTTCGAATATGGGAAAAAGAATAGTGTATGATAAAACAGGAACGATTATCAGCATTGATTATGAGATGGAAACTAATAATTACCCAGCTGGTATTAATGAATATTACCTGAAAAATTATCCTTACGAAACATTTAAGGTATGGATGAGCAAAGACCCAAGAGGACACGTGATGTATTACACAAGGAGAAGCTCCGGGGTACTGCGTTTCGATAAGAACGGTAAATACCTCTCTACCAAGCCAAGCATTCCAAAATAAATAAAAACCAAAAAAAAACAATATGAATAAAATCATTACAATACTGGTATTCGCTGCGTCATTTATGTGTATGCAGGCTCAAACTGTTTCGGACCGCGACCGGAAATTTGCAGAAAAAGCCGCTATGGCTAACCTTATGGAAATTAAACTGGGCGAGCTGGCTCAAACAAATGGTCAATCGGCCGAAGTAAAAATGCATGGCTCGCATATGGTAAGGGATCATTCAAAAGCCAACGAAAACTTAAGTGATCTTGCCAAACGTAAAAATGTTTCTGTGCCCACTTCTCTTGATGAAAAACACATGAAGGCTTATAATAAACTGGCTAAAAAAACCGGGAAGGAGTTTGACAAGGCATATATAAAGTGCATGGTAAAAAAACATAAAAAAGCAGTTTGCCTGTTTGAGAAAGAAGAAAAAAAAGGAGGTGACAGCGAGTTCAGGTCGTTTGCCTCCTCCACACTACCAACATTAAAAGATCATAAACAGATGTCGAAAGAAATCTGCAAAACAGTAAAAAGAAATTCATAATTCATATGGAAAGATCAGCCAAGGTAATATGGAAAGGAGCAGGTAAAGACGGTACCGGCACAGTAACAACGCAAAGTAAGGCGCTTGAAAATAATCCATATGCTTATAACACCCGTTTCGAAAATGAAAAGGGGACCAACCCGGAAGAACTTATTGCGGCAGCCCACGCATCTTGCTTTAGCATGAAGCTCGCATTTGTTTTGAATGAAGCCGGGTTCGCGGCAGAATTTATTGACGTAACTGCAATTGTTACCCTGGACGTGAAAGCAGGTGCCATAACCGAATCGCGCCTGGAAGTAAAAGCAAAAATAGATAAGATAACTCCTGACAAGTTTGATGAACTTGCCGAAAAAACAAAGACTGATTGCCCCGTTTCGAAAGCATTGAATATGAAAATATCCATGCAGGCACAATTGGTGAATGAACATTTAAACAGCTAATAGTATGAAAACTTCGAGAAGCACAACAACGAAACAGAACAAGCAGGGACCTTCTAAAAAACCGCGGCCGGAGATTCGCGATGATATGGACAGCAGGCACGTGAAAGAAGGGAAAGAAAACAAAAAGGGAAAACCTATTGTGAAATCGGCTCCTGATAAAAAGAAATAATATGATCAACATTGCTATCATACTGGGAAGTACACGGCCCGGCCGTAATGGCGAAGCGGTTGCACAGTGGGTTCACGAACACGCATCGAAAAGAAAGGATGCAAGTTTTGAGCTAATTGACCTGCTGGCTTTCGAGTTTCCTTTCCTGGATGAAGAAATACCGCCGTCACAAGGAAAATATTCGAAACCGCATACAAAGTTATGGGCGAATAAAATTGCCGGATTCGATGCATTTATTTTTGTTACACCCGAATACAATCATTCTACTTCAGCAGCATTAAAAAATGCACTTGATCTCATATATGCCGAGTGGAATAATAAAGCTGCCGGTTTTGTAAGCTATGGAAGCATGGGTGGGGCAAGAGCCGTTGAGCACCTGAGAACCATAATGGCCGAACTGCAAATTGCAGACGTGCGTGCCCAGGTGATGTTTTCGTTGCATACGGATTTTGAAGATTATAAAATTTTTAAACCCGCTGCACATCACGAAAAAACATTGAATGAAATGATCGGCCAGGTAATAAAGTGGGGAACAGCATTAAAGGCTTTACACCCGCCCCCTGTGCCTGATGAAAAAATAATTTAGGGATGGAGCCTAACACGGTGGCGTCCCCTCCCGGATAGGATTCGAAACGAGCTCAACGAAATCTATCGGGAAGATAACCTCTGTAAGATTTTCTTGCAGAGGTTTTTTTCATCCTACATAGTCAATTCAACCAAATAAAAAATCCGCAGAAGCCTGACTCCTGCGGATCTTATTTTGAACAACACGTCTTCAAACGTTTTGTTGATATGATTCGGTTTGGTTAAAAAACCGGGGCTTTCCGAAGAAAGCTCCGGGTATGTTTCTTTGTTCTCTTTCTTGATCCGAAGACCTTAATTTGATCAGAGAAACATTTTATACTTTCATTAATGGTAATCAAATACCAGCATTTTAAACCGGTTTTTGGGAAAGCTGTTACACACTTTGTTCAGTAGTGGAATTTTTTTTGCACAAGCTCTTTCCTACATTAACATTTTCTTTACTTTCCCATACAATCCCAAGTGTTTTAAAGTTTCATCGTTGCCAAATACACTTATGTCGATTGCTTTTAATACAATCCAAATCTTTACTAAATTAAACAATCAATAATTAATCTTTAACACCCATCTCAGCTTATGAAATATATCTATACCATTTTCAAAGCCTCTCTTATATTAACAGTTCTGCTGGTAAACCAACGTATAAATGCGCAGGCTCTTTATAAAGCTCCGGTTAATACCAATGCCGGGCACTGTGGTTCAGATTTCCTGCTCAAAAGTATTGACCCGCTTAAACTACAGAACTTTGAGCAGGCTCTTTACAATCGTTCCCTGCTTCGTGGTGGTTCACCTTTATCTGATACCGATCAATTCATGATTCCGGTAGCCTTTCATATCATTCATGAAAACAGCGCAGAAAATATTTCCGATCAGCAAGTATGGGATGCTTTTCATTTGCTCAATAACTCTTTTGCCAATGAAGTCCCTTTCGATCCTGCCGCAGGAATTAACACAGACATTTCTTTTTGCCTTTCTCCCGGTATGATCAGCCGTCACGTTTCGGCTCTCACCAATATCAATATGGAAACAGATGATTATGCAGTAAAACAAATAGGAGTTGTAGACCCGGAGATTTACATTAATATTTGGGTGGTTAATTCCATCAATTCACTTACCATGGGGCCGGGAGTTGCAGGTTATGCTATGATGCCGGCAGCACATGGCGGAGCTGTTGATGGTATTGTTATAGAAGCCGCTTTTATCAATAACAACCCTGATGATGTAAAAGTACTTGTGCACGAAGTAGGACATTACCTCGGGCTGTACCACACGTTTGAAGGTGGCTGTACCAATAATAACTGTATGACTGATGGAGATAGGGTATGCGACACACCTCCTGATAATTCCATTGCACCTGTTCAATGTTCAGGCTCTGTAAACACATGCCATACTGATGCTGACGATGCTTCTACCAATAATCCATTCCGCGATGTTTCCCTGGGTGGGCTGGGAGATCAGCCGGATATGTTCCAGAATTACATGGACTACGGATTTCAATCATGCCAAACCAAATTCACCGACGGGCAACGTACCCGGATGCGTGACGTGCTGCGTACCACACGACACAGTTTGCTCGAGCATCCTAACTATTGTATGCCATGTGCAAGTCCTGTTACCGGAACATTAACTATTCCTCCAACTCTTCCGGCAGGTGTTCCTGCCTCTTTTACTGTTGATGGTTCTGATCCTTCATTATTTTTCCTGTGGGTACTTAACGGACAAAGCTTGGTAGGCCATACCATTACACCAACTTTCTCTGAACCCGTAACCGTATACATAACGGTATATGTGCTCAATCTTGCATCACCGGGCTGTAGCCTTACCCTGCGCGATACCGTAGAATTTACTTGCGGTGTTACTCAGCCAACTTTTGCTGCTACACCATACGGGCTCACAAGTCCCGGACAAAACATAACATTTATTACACCTGATAATGGTTATACTTATACCTGGAATATTGACGGTGTTGCTTCCGGAACAGGAACAACATTTAATTACACAGTTACTGGCGATTACGGACGATTAGTAACAGTAACTGCCAGTAATGGTACTTGTCAGTCCACAAGCGCATCTTATTACATCGACCCTAACAATTGTTCCAGCAGTAAAGAAAACAACACCTGGTATTTTGGTACCGCGGCAGGGATAAATTTTAACACCAATCCTCCTCAGGCTATTCAGGGCAAGATAACTACTGAAGAAGGTTGTGCCGTATTAAGTGATGCTGTTACCGGGGCGCCGATCTTTCATTCGGATGGTGTTACTGTTGGCAACAGTCAAACCGGATTTACTTTGCAAAACGGGACCGGTCTCACAGGGCACCCTTCCACTACACAGTCAGCGATGTTTGTTCCCATGCCGGGTTCAAACAGGTATGTGTACCTCTTCACCATTGATTGTCAGGCCGGCGATTACACCAATGTTGGTGGTGGTATTTACTATTCTATAATTGATAAACAAGGCAACGGGGGTAATGGTGAAGTAACACTAAAAAATCAATTACTTGTGGCGCGTGTACCTGAGAAAGTAACAGCCGTGAAAAATATGGCAGGAGATGGTATCTGGGTTATCTCACATTTGTGGAATTCCGATGCTTTTTACGCATGGGAAATCACTTCTACCGGGATTGGCAACCCTATAATAAGCCATGTAGGAAGTATACATACATCAGCACCTGATCCGTACTCCGGCGCTTATGCCCTGGGTGAACTAAAGGCTTCTCCTTCCGGAAAGAAACTGGCGCTGGCAGTGCAGGGGCGTAGTTATTTTGAGGTGTTCGATTTTAATAACAATACCGGAATTATATCCAATGCCATGATGTTACAAAACGACGATGTTCATTCCAATTATGGAGTTACCTTCTCTCCTAACGAACGTTTCCTTTATGGAAATTCGATAGGGCCGGTTAATATTTGCCGTTTTGATCTCACTGCTGGCAATGCGGCAGCTATCAATGCTTCTTTCACACCTATTGGAACGCTTGACGGAAGCGGCGGCGGTTCCATACAGCTTGCACCCGATGGAAAAATATATGCAGCTCGCAGGGGAAGCTATTACCTAAGCGTGATTTCAAATCCGAATGCGATAAATGTAGCCGACTGCGGTTTCTTAATGAATGGTTTCAGGCTCAAGGATTACACTCGTTCCTATTACGGACTGCCTAATCCGGTACAGAGTGCGGTGCTCTCTGTAAAGCCCGCTATTATTGGTCCCGACAAAATTTGCCTCAACACACCTTCACAATCAGGTCACTATTCTTTTGATCCTATAGGTAATGCAACATATACATGGAGCCATCATGGATCAAATACATTTTTGTTCGTTAATGATAGTACTGCAACGATGACTTACACCACGCCGGGAAAAGATACACTAATCGTAACACGCACAGCAGCATGTGGAAGCAGTTACGATACGCTCTTCATAACAACAGGAACTGCTCCCGTATTCGACATCGGAGCCGACCAGCTTGTATGTCCGGGAACATCCGTTATTATAACTGCAGCAGCAGGCATGTTTGATTACATGTGGAACAACGGAACCAATATGCAAAGTAATACAGTGAATGTTCCCGGAAAAGTTAAAGTACAGGTGATTACGCAGGCGGGATGTGTGTTAAAGGATTCGCTTATGATAACTTATTACAGCATTACCGATCTTAATCCTGCCAGTGACACCTCTATCTGTAATTCGGAAACACTTACGCTAAATGCGCCTTCAGGAATGACATCTTACCTGTGGAGCAATGGAGCAACAAGTAGCTCCATCACTGTAAGTGATTCAGGAATGTATACTGTAACAGTACAAAATTATGGTTGCACATTTAAAGATAGTATTCTTGTAAGGAAAGATGTTGCAGATGATGCGATCTCAACAGACACTATCATTAGCTGTGTCACTTCACCAACTTTCTTTTCTGCACCTTCAGGATTTGATGCTTATAGCTGGCAGCTTCCTTCCGGTTCATTTATGAACACAGATACCGTAAGCATAAGTGATCCCGGTTATTACATAT
>DASWXS010000461.1:0-4838 GCA_036405375.1 Bacteroidia bacterium | reverse complement strand
ACCACCTTCACCGGCAGTTGCGATTTTAAAGAAATCGAAAGAATAACTTCCTGCAGTTCCAAATAAACCGGTATATGTTCCTTTGTAAGACGCTGCAAAAGCCTGCCCTGCATCTTCCACTAAAATCAAGTTATGTTTTTTCACCACTGCCATAATTGCATCCATATCGGCCATACCACCGCACATGTGAACAAGACAAATACCTTTTGTTTTTGGAGTAATTGCTTTTTCAATTCCTTCCGCGCTTAAGCAAAGTGTTTCATCAATTTCAGCAAATACCGGCAAAGCACCAACAAACAATACCGCTTCAACAGAAGCAATAAAAGTAAATGGCGGAACAATAACTTCATCGCCCGTACCTATTCCACTTGCTGCAAGAGCTGTTGCAATAGCCGTGGAACCGCTGCTCATGGCATGAGCGTATTTCGCGCCGGTGATTTTTCTCACTTCAGCTTCAAAATCCTTTGCTTTCCAATGATTGTTACGTTGTGCATCATGTCCATAACGAAAAAGAACACCTGTTTCCATTACGTCATTCACTTCTTTGCGCTCTTCTGCGCCAAATAATTCTGTTCCTGGCATTTGCTTAAATTTTAGGGTACGAATTTACGGAAAATAGCGGATTTTACGAAGGAAAATCGACAGTCTTTTTCCGCTCCCTGAAAAAGCAAAAACCCTTGTCAATTCAGGTCGACAAGGGTTTATAGTTTAATGCTTTTGAGCTTTTGCAGGATCATCGTAATTGAACATCCAGTGAATCCCGAATTTATCTGTCAGCATCCCAAAATATGCGCCCCAGAATGTATCCTCCAAAGGCATAATAATATTTCCTCCTTTCGACAATGCATTAAAGAATTTATCCACCTGTTCTCTCGACATACAGTTGATAGAAAGCGATACGGAGGTACCAAATGTTATAGCAGGTGTTCCCGGAGGACAATCGGAAGCAAAAATGACAATGTCTCCACTGTACAAATTCGCATGCATTACTCCCGGTGTCCCATTATCAAAATCCATAATAGTTAATTCTCCTCCCAGGCATTCTTTGTAAAAGGTCATTGCCTCTCTTGCATTGCCATTAAAATTAAGGTATGGCGCTATTGCTGTTGTATTCATAATGTGATTTATATTTTGACTAAATATCCATAAAATGTTCCATGAGTGCAAATACTGCCAATCGATAGCACAAATTTCAGAAGAAAAGTTTTATTCGGCTCCAAATAGTTAATTATTAGTAAATTCGTGACTTTAACTATCAACTATGAACCGGGCGTTCAATTGCATTTTATTCTTTCTGTTAAGCGGGCTGTTTTTTACAAAAAAAACAAGTGCCCAGGACCCCTATTTTCAGCAGAAAGTAAACTATAAAATTGAAGTGAAACTCGATGATAAAAAACATGAGCTTTCTGCATATGAGGAGATCACTTACAAAAACAATTCTCCCGTTACTTTAAATCACCTTTATTTTCACCTGTGGCCGAATGCTTACAAAAATACCCAGACAGCCCTGGCTAAGCAGTTACTGGAAAACGGTGAAACTAAAATGTACTATGCTGATGAAGAAGACCTGGGGTTCATCGACAGTCTCGATTTTAAAGTGAATAAAGAAACCATAAAGTGGGAACTCGATTCAAAGAACATTGACATTTGCAAACTCTTTCTTATTGAGCCTTTAAAACCGGGTGACTCCATTGTGATCAGCACTCCTTTTCATGTAAAACTTCCCAGTGCTGAGATCTCGCGCTTAGGTCATATCGGCCAGGCATATATGATCACTCAATGGTATCCAAAGCCAGCTGTGTATGACATAAATTCATGGAATGCGATGCCTTATCTGAACCAGGGCGAGTTTTATTCTGAGTTTGGAAGTTTTGATGTGAGCATTACCCTGCCAAAAAATTATTTACTGGCTGCAACCGGCGATCGCATTGATGGTAACACCGAAGAAGATAAATTTATTGAAGATAAATTTGAAGAAACGAAATCCAAGATTGAACGCTACACAAGAGGTGGTGACATTGCTTTCCTGGAAGATATGAGCTTTCCGGCTAGCGATATCGAAAATAAAACCCTTCGTTTCAAACAATACAATGTACATGATTTTGCCTGGTTTGCAGACAAACGATTTAATGTATTACAAGGTGAGGTTGAACTTCCCAAATCGCAGCGAACAGTTAAAACCTGGGCTTTCTTTACCAACAAAAATTTACCGCTGTGGAAAGACGCTCGTGAATACCTGAATGATGCCACTTTTTTCTATTCTTTGTGGAATGGCGATTATCAATACAATAATGTTACCGCAATTGATGGTACGATAAGCGCTGGTGGCGGTATGGAATATCCCAATATTACTGTAATAGGTGATTCAAGAAACGCTTTTGAACTGGAAACGGTGATCATGCATGAAGTTGGCCACAACTGGTTTTATGGAATGTTGGGAAGTAACGAACGTTTGCATGGATGGATGGATGAAGGAATTAACTCGTTTAATGAATTACGTTATATCAAAACGAAGTACCCATCCGCAACACTTGGTGCTATGTTTGGGCAGGATAGCACTTTTACGTTAGGTGGTCTGCACAAATTTAAGCAGGCACAACAGTATGAATTGTTGTACAAATATTCGGCACTACAAAACATTGATCAACGCTGTGAACTACATTCGGCTAAATATACAGAACTCAACTATGGTGCAATTGTATATAGTAAAACTGCAGTACTGTTCAATTACCTTATGAATTACATGGGTGAAGATGAATTTGACCGCGCCATGCAATTTTACTTCAACAACTTTAAATTCAAACATCCGCAGCCAAAAGATCTGAGAAGAACTCTAGAGTACTTCAGTGCGAAGGATCTGTCCTGGTTCTTTGATGATTTAATCGGTACAACCAAAAAACTGGACTACAAAGTAACAAGAGCAAAGAAAAATAAAGACGGGCAATTTGAAATAACTGTAAAAAACACCGGTGAAATAAACGGACCTGTAGCTATCTGCGGTTTATATAAAGGAGAAATACGTGCTATGATGTGGCTTGATGGCTTTGAAGGCAAACGTACTGTTACCTGCCCTCCGGCTGAAGTAGATGAATTCAGAATCGATTACTTCCAGTTTATGCCCGATATGAACAGGAAAAATAATTCGTGCAGAACAAATGGACTATTCAAAAAAGTGGAACCGATTCGGTTTCCATTTTTTGCAGCACTCGATGATCCTTATCAATCACAGTTATTCTGGACTCCATTAGTTGGTTACAATAATTACAATGGTTTTATGGCAGGGCTTGCCCTATATAATCATGCGGCTCTTCAAAAAACACTGGAATACGAATTACTTCCTATATATGGTTTCCAGAATAAAAATATTGCCGGTTACGGAAATGTACAACTTAACTTCAGACCACACTCCAGGTTTCAGCAAATAAGTGTTGGTGTTAAAGGAGCTCGATTTGCTTATTTAAATGAACCCTTCAGTTTAAACTACAACAAAATAGCTCCATTCATTAATTTCATTTTCAAAAAGAAAAACCTGAGAAGTCCGATAAGTCAAAACCTCACCTATAGAGCGGTAATGCTGTCGAATGAAAGTTTCGAATATTACCTAACAAAAAGTGGCGACTACGAACCAAGCAGGACCTGGAGCAACTATCTTGTAAATGATATCACTTATAAACTCGACAATAAAAGAGCAATAAATCCGTTTTCTGTTGCGGCAAATTATCAAAGTGCACGAGGAATGGATAAAGTTTCGCTTACAGCCAATTACTATGTAACTTTAAAAAACAGGAAAGCATTTCAGTTCCGTTTCTTTGGCGGTAAAATGTTCAGCAATTCGTCAGGGCATTTCGACGCACGATTTCGCATGAGCGGGCAAAGCGGATTCCAGGATTACCTGTTTGATAACGTGTATGTGGGAAGAAATGAATATTATGCACCCAATATTGCTGTTCAGCAATTCACAGAAACCGACGGTGCCTTTAAAACAGGATCTTATGCCGGGCAAAGCGACGATTGGATAGTAGCATTCAACGTTAAGACACCAAAAATATTCATGCTTCCCTTATTTGTGTATGCAGATGCAGGTGCGTATCATGCGAATGGCATGAGCAAAAGTGCTGACTTTTTATGGGACCTGGGAATTGGCGTTCCGGTAGTAAAAGATTTTATGGAAGTATTTTTCCCGGTAGTAAACAGCCAGAATATGACAGATGCACAAAATCCAACGGCAACCAGGTATATTGATAAAGTACGTTTTACATTCTATCTGAACAGAGCTAATCCGTTCGAGGTGATCAAAAATAATCTGCCATTTTAATGAGTAACAAAAAAATATATTTCGCTTCTGATTTTCATTTAGGTGTTCCCACTTATGAGAAGAGCCTGGAGCGTGAGCGTAAAATTGTGAAGTGGCTGGATATGGTAAAACAGGATGCCGAAGAAATTTACCTGGTGGGCGATCTGTTTGATTTTTGGTTCGAATACAAATACACTGCTCCTAAAGGTTTTATTCGCTTTCTGGGAAAGATAGCTGAGATTGTTGATTCCGGAATTCCGGTTCATGTATTTACCGGTAACCACGACATGTGGATGTATGGATATTTACCAAAAGAACTAGGTATTAAATTATATCGGGAATCAATCACCAAAACATACCATGGTAAAAAGTTTGTTATTGGTCATGGCGATGGTTTAGGACCAGGAGATCACAAATATAAATTCCTGAAAAAATTCTTTGCAAGTAAAGTGTGCCAGTGGTTATTCGCTCGTATACATCCCAATTTTGCGTTTGGGATGGCCAATTATTTTAGCAGAAGCAGCAGGGCATCAACAGGCAAAAA
>DASWXS010000460.1:0-2502 GCA_036405375.1 Bacteroidia bacterium | reverse complement strand
CTATTAAAACAGGACCGGTTATGATTACATTTTTTCCAGAACTTCTTATATATACCGTACCGCCATCTACCTGGTCAGTTAATATCATAATGATTCCGCCTATTACCAACAATCCACATAGTGCAAGTGGAATTAGATAGTGTTTATGGATGAAGGGATATTGTTCTCTTTTTGTTTTCTTTCTTCCCATTTATAACCGAATCATTGATGAATCAAATTTAGTATATATTCCTTCACCATTTGTTTATTTTGATTTGCAGATTCTACATCAAAATAACTCATTCCTGTTCTTCTTGTGAAAAAATCATCAGCGTTCATGCACATTTCGTGTTCTATACAATAATGTATTTGAGCACGTAGTAAAACAGGTAATTCGTTTTGTTCGATTTTATTAAGGTTTTCAATTATTGCAAGAATTTTTAATGCATGATATCCATATCGGTAAACAAGTAGCTCCGATTCTTTTTGTGATAATCCATGCTCCGAGCCATTTGAGAGAAAATCGTTGTTGAATTTCTGGAAGTCATAATCCGAAGAAAATTCTTTTCCAGAGAGTGAGATTTTGTCAGTAATACAGCTGCCGATTTTTTTATTGGGCTGAGTATTTATTTTTTTAGCAATGAGATTCACCACCCGTTCTGCCATTCTACGATAGCCGGTAAGTTTGCCACCTGCAATAATGATCATTCCGGATTCGGACTCAAATAGTTCGTCCTTTCGCGAAATTTCGGACGGACCTTTACCGCGTTTTCTTATCAATGGGCGTAAACCGGCCCAACCCGATTCTATGTCTTCTGGTGCCAATGGTTTGCCCATAAAATGTGTATTCACGCACCTTAGCAAATACTCTTTGTCTTCAACAGTGATCTGTGGATTTTTAAGCTCACCCGTATAAAATGTATCGGTTGTTCCAATATATGTTTTGCCTTCACGTGGAATCACAAATATCATTCGCTTGTCTAAAGCATCAAAATACACAGCTTGTTTTATGGGAAGGTTTTTATGATCAACAACAATGTGAACTCCTTTTGTGATCTGCAATTTATGCGGAGATTTATATATTTCGAGATCATCCAGCTCGTCTACCCAGGGACCGCTTGCATTAACAATATATTTGGACTTAAGCGTATATTCCTGTTCGGTGATTTGATCCTGCACAATTGCACCGGTTATCTTGTTGTTCTCATAGCAAAATGAAATTGCTTTTGTATAATTCAATGCACTTACTCCTCTTATAGCTGCTTCCTTCAGCACTTCTATCGTGAGCCTGGCATCATCGGTTCTGTATTCATAAAATAAGATTCCACCCAGCAGATTTTTCTTTTCGAGAAGAGGTTCTGCGTTTTCGGTTTCTTCCCTGTTCAATAGCTTATGTCCTTCTTCTTTTTTTACCCCCGCCATCCATTCATATATCCACATGGCGATACGGGTAGAGAATTTTCCGAGTGAGCCACCTTTTACTATGGGCAACAACATAGGTTCAGGGTGAGTAAGGTGCGGGGCAATACGATGAATGATCTCTCTTTCTTTGCCAACTTCTGCAACCAGCTTAAAATCGAATTGCTTCAAATAGCGTAAGCCTCCATGAATAAGTTTTGTAGAGCGTCCCGAAGTTCCACCTGCAAAATCCTGCATATCGATAAGTGCAACTTTTAATCCTCTACTCGCAGCATCTAAAGCAATTCCTGCTCCCGTTATTCCGCCGCCGATCACCAATACATCAAACTCAGTTGTACTCATTTGTTCAATGATCATATTCCGGTTTTTGGCAGAGAATGATGGTTTATACATAAAAGACTGGTTCGCAATTCTTTTTACGAAAAAGAAATTTTAAAGTTGTCTGATCAGTTCGGCGGCATGATTAGGATAATCAGTTATGATTCCGGTTGCTCCCAGTTCTATCATCTGCTTCATATCTTTTATCTCATTCACTGTCCAGGGCACAAACTGAATGTCCAGTTGTTGAAGTTGCGTCATGAGCTCTTGATTGGCAAGAATGAATTCAGGACTATATATCGGCGGCACAAAACCCAGGCTTCGCAAATTGGTTTGCAGACTTTCATTGTTCTCTACAAGGAAAGCGATCCGGGTTTGTGAATAGTTTATATGGAGCTCCTGTAATATACGTACATCAAAAGATTGGAGGATACAACGTTCCATTACATTATATTCAGCAATTACTTTGCATACCAGGTTAACAAATTCATCAGGAGCGGGTTGAAAGATAGTATCATCCTGGATTTCGCTTTTTATTTCAATAACATAAACAACAGGCTTCAAATTGTTTGACCGGGTAAATGATTCAATTTTTCTGAATACTTCCGATAACAAAGGCTTTTTTACCGACATCGCTTTTTGTTGAGGAAAATTTGCATTTCCGTTCTTTCCACAATCAAATGTTGAGATCTCTTCGTAAGTCATTTCATAGAGATTGTATTTTTCTCTCGAATTTGGTTCTATTTTTTCGCCATTGGGTTTCCGGCAAAATTCCTCATTCATCCA
>DASWXS010000459.1:0-6011 GCA_036405375.1 Bacteroidia bacterium | reverse complement strand
CCCAACCGGTAAATTCGTAATCGGTGGACCACACGGTGATACTGGTTTAACCGGTCGTAAAATCATCGTTGATACTTACGGTGGAAAAGGTGCTCACGGTGGTGGAGCATTCTCTGGGAAAGATCCTTCAAAAGTTGACCGTTCTGCTGCTTACGCTACACGTCACATTGCTAAAAACCTGGTTGCTGCCGGTGTTTGTTCAGAAGTACTGGTTCAGGTTTCTTATGCTATCGGTGTTGCTCAGCCAATGGGTATCTTCATTGATACTTACGGAACTGCAAAAGTAAAAATGACTGACGGAGAAATCGCTAAGATCGTTCAGAAAGTATTCGACATGCGTCCTTACTTCATCGAACAGCGTTTCAAACTACGTACTCCAATGTATAGCGAAACTGCTGCTTACGGACATATGGGACGTAAAAACGAAGTGATCACTAAAACGTTCAAATCTCCTGATGGAAAAACAAAAACTATGAAAGTAGAATTGTTTACATGGGAAAAATTAGATTACGTTGCGAAAGTAAAAGCAGCTTTCAAATTGAAATAATTTAAAACTGATCTCATAAAAAGAAACCCGGTCACAGTACCGGGTTTTTTATTTGCTAAAATTTAACAAATAGCAGCCCTTCCTAACATACAAACGTTTATAACTCTGCCGTTTCCAGGCAAATAGACCTCTGTTCCCCTCTATCTTTGTGATGATTAGTTGGAATGTAGCATGTCGGAACCGAAACGTAATAAACTTAAAATACCTGTATCACCTGCTTCGGATATTGAAGTGGAAGAACCCGTTATTGAAAAAACAAAACCTAAAAAGGCTGCTGAAAAGGTCGCCAAACCAGCTAAAGAAAAAGTTGCTACTCCAGCTAAACCAAAGGTTTCACTAAAAGAACGCTTTGCTAAATTTATTGCTTTCTATACCAACGAACGTACACAGAAAGTACTTGGGTTATTATTGATTCTTGTTGGTGTGTACTTATCTATTGCCTTTACTTCATTTATATTTACCTGGAAAGAAGACCAGGATAAAGTGCTGGGGCCATTATCTGAATTCTTTTCGAACGAAGTAAAAGTAATGAATTGGTTGGGCAAGCTGGGGGCATTGGTTTCTCACCTATTTATGTTCAAATGGTTTGGAATAAGCTCATTTCTGTTAGTTCCCGTTTTGTTTGTTGCGGGTTTAAAACGCCTGATCTCCAAAGATTTTTCCACATTCAAAAAAATCAATTACTCCATACTTTTCTTTTTGTTCTTTATGCCTGTTGCTTTCGGTTTTTTCTTTACTGAAAATTTTCTGTTCATGGGCGGTGGTTTAGGTTATATCCTGAATCAAAAACTCAATGGGATTGTAGGATCTGCCGGAACAATTGCTTTACTGGTTGTTGCATTGCTAGGTTACCTGGTGGTCGCTTTTAATTTTTCTTTTGAAAGAAAAAAAGTACCCGTTGAAGAATCAGAAGAGGAAGAAGAGATTATTCAAAATGAAGTGGTAACTGTTCCCAATAAACTGAAAGTAACCGAAGACAAATCAGAGCCTGAACTTACACCTGAAGAGGAAGAAGAGTTATTAAATATCGAACTCGTAGAAAAAAAAGAAGAGAAAGTTGAAGAGCCAGAAACGGAAGAAGCAATCGAAGAAGAAACCAATGATATTCCATTGGATATTGAACACACTGTTCCTGCTGAAAAAAAAACAGGTGAAATTGACTTTGTTGTTGAGGCTCCTAAAAAAGAAGAACCTGTTGCTGAAATTGAACCTGAGGAGACTGCAAAAAACCTGGTAGAAAAATTCGGAGAGTTTGACCCTACCCTTGATCTTGGTTCATACCAGTTTCCTCATTTAGATCTGCTCCAGAACTTCGGACATATCGAAACCAAAATAAACCAGGAAGAATTAAACGGGAACAAAAACAGGATCATTGATACGCTTAAAAATTACGGAATTGAAATCGCAAGTATTAAGGCAACCGTTGGTCCTACCGTTACTTTATATGAAATTGTTCCTGCGGCCGGCGTACGTATTTCAAAGATCAAAAACCTGGAAGATGATATAGCGTTGAGCCTTTCTGCACTCGGTATTCGTATCATTGCCCCTATTCCCGGAAAAGGAACAATAGGTATTGAAGTTCCGAATCAAACACCGGAAATGGTTCCGATGCGAAATATTATCGCATCCGAAAAATTTCAGCATTCATCATTTGACCTTCCCATTGCTTTAGGGAAAACAATAAGCAACGAAACATTTATTGCTGATCTTGCCAAAATGCCTCACTTACTTATGGCCGGTGCTACAGGGCAAGGTAAATCGGTTGGTTTGAATGCAGTATTGGTTTCCCTGCTTTATAAAAAACATCCGGCACAAATTAAGTTTGTACTGGTTGATCCTAAAAAAGTAGAGCTCACCCTATTCAATAAGATCGAACGTCACTTCCTTGCAAAACTTCCGAATTCAGAAGATGCTATCATTACCGATAATACAAAAGTAATTCATACACTGAACTCACTTTGTATTGAAATGGATAATCGTTATGCTTTGCTCCAGGATGCACAGGTAAGGAATATTAAAGAATACAACGCAAAATTTGTTGCACGCAAATTAAACCCGAACGAAGGGCATAAATATCTTCCATACATCGTTTTGGTTGTGGATGAGTTTGCTGATCTGATCATGACAGCAGGTAAAGAAGTGGAAACGCCAATTGCCCGATTAGCACAGCTTGCACGTGCTATTGGAATTCACCTCATCATTGCAACACAGCGTCCATCAGTAAACATCATCACAGGTACCATCAAAGCCAATTTCCCGGCACGTATAGCATTCAGGGTAACATCAAAAATCGACTCACGTACTATTTTAGACGCTGGTGGTGCAGAACAATTAATTGGTAGAGGAGACATGTTATTGTCTACCGGGAATGACCTTATCCGTATACAGTGTGCATTTGTGGATACTCCTGAAGTAGAAAAGATAACCGACTTTATAGGAACACAACGTGCATACGCAAGCGCGCACATGTTACCTGAATACGTTGGTGAAGATGGTGACAGCGGAAAAGAAGATATTGATCTTTCAGAAAGAGATAAAATGTTTGATGACGCGGCGCGTATTATTGTACAACATCAGCAAGGCTCAGCCTCTCTTTTACAACGTAAATTAAAACTTGGCTACAATCGTGCAGGCCGTATTGTGGATCAGCTGGAAGCTGCCGGCATTATCGGCCCGTTCGAAGGTTCCAAAGCGCGTGAAGTTTTAATTAAAGATGTGATGCGCCTCGAAGAGCTTTTGAAAGACCTCAAAGAAAATCATTAAGAAATACAAATAAACTCTTTTTGATCTACATCAAAGAGAAAGAAAACATTTGTTTTGAATTTTGCTATATAAAATCAAACAAATGAAACCATCAAATGCGTTTATCGGAGCTTCATGGGCAGCATTGCTTATTGGCGTAACCAGTTTTAACATCGGGCTATGGAATGCCGACATGGAGCTTTCCGAAAAAGGATATTACTTTACTATTTTAATGTACGGTTTATTCTCAGCCGTATCACTTCAAAAAGCGGTGCGCGATCAGCTGGAAGGGGTTCCGGTTACAAATTTATATTATGGCATTAGCTGGTTCTCGCTGGGATTATCCATTCTGCTTATCATTATCGGGCTTTGGAATGCAACGCTCTTTTTGAGTGAAAAAGGATTTTACGGAATGGCCTTTACCCTCAGTTTATTTGCTGCTGTTGCTGTTCAAAAAAATGTAAGGGATTTGAAACAAACCGGAAAGAATAAGGATCTGTAAATCGCTTTCTTTTTCCAATTACTTTTCCTACTTTTAGATACTATCTGATGGGAAAATTGATTTATATACTATTGCTGATTTGTATTGTTTCACCAGCAAACTCGCAATTTTCGCCTAAAGATTGTAAAGCGTACCTCGCGGTAGCAGATTCTATTTATGCTTCCAATCCCGATTCGTGTTATACATTGAGTTGCATGGCAGAAAAATGTGCCCTGGAAAAAAATGATTCGGCAACACTTTCAAAAGCTTTACTGAGTAAATCAAAGTACCTGCTTTTAAAATCCATGCTGGAAGAAGCCGGAGCTGAACTGAACAGAGTTCATATAATTTGTGTTAACCGAAAAGACAGCTTCGATCTTGCCTACGTTTTCAAATTAAAATCTATTTTGTTAGAACGGGTAGATAACCAGGAAGAAAGTTTAAAGATGCTGGAGCAAAGTTATGCTCTCTACAAGCAACAAAAAAAATACAAGAATGTGTACCAGGCGCTGTTGAATATGGCCAGTCGCTACATACTTGCCAATCAATTACAAAAAGCGCAGGATTGTTTTAAAGAGCTGGATAGTTTAATTGCCTATCAAACCGAATACAACAAGTATTACTATTTGCAAAACAAGGGAATTCTTTACACTTACCTTAAAAATTATACAGAAGCTGAGAAACACTTGTTAATGGCCTGGGATATTGCCGGCAAAAGAAAAATGATCGATAGTGAAGCAACGATCTTAAGCTATCTCGGAAAAAACAGCAGATCGAAAGGCGACACAAAAAAAGCAATAGAATATCTCCAGAAAAGTGAGGAAATAAGTAAAACAAACAATCTCGATCACGAATTACTTGAAACATATGGCGAGATGGTAGCAGCTTACCAGCAAGCCGGTGATTTCAAAAAAGGTTTTGAATACCAGGCACTGAAGGAAGAGCTTTCAAAAAAGATCCTGAATATTGAAAGGGTAAATAAAATAGCTGCCCTGGAAAAGAAGCATGCATTAAGTGAAAAACAAAAAGAAGTAGACAAGGAAAAAGAACATGCCCTGGAAGAACAAAACAAATCGAGGCGTCTCGCTATAGGTCTGCTTATTATATGCATTGTAGCTCTTCTGCTCATTTACTTATTTGTAAGGATGCGCAAGCTGAAAAACAAGATTCATGAGAAGAACATGATGGTTGAAGAAAAGCAGCGGGAGATACTCGACAGTATCCATTATGCCAAACGGATTCAAACTGCGCTGCTAACTCCTGAATCATATATACAAAAATACCTCAGCGACTTTTTCATTTTATACAAACCAAAAGATATTGTGAGCGGCGATTTTTACTGGTCGGTACATTATGAAAATCAATTATACCTTGCACTTGCCGATTGCACAGGACACGGAGTTCCGGGGGCATTTATGAGCATGATAGGAATTAACCTGCTTAATGAGATCATCATAGAGCGTAAATGCAGCAATCCCGGTTTGATACTGGACATCATGCGTGAAGAGATCATTCGCAGCCTGAATGCTGAAGGCGCCGAAGAAGAGTCGAGAGATGGAATGGATATGGTAATCTGCCGGATCGACCTTCAAACCAATCAACTGGATTATGCCGGCGCAAATAATTCACTATACGTTTTACATGCTGCCAATAAAGAGCTGAAGGAGTACAAAGGCAATAAAATGCCCGTAGGTAAGCATATGGATAAGATCGATTCTTTCGACAGGCATTTATTGCAATTAGAGCCGGGCGATACTTTATATTTATTTACTGATGGTTATCCTGATCAATTTGGTGGACCAAACGGAAAGAAGTTCAAATACAAACAACTGGAGCAATTACTTCATAAAAACAATCACCTTCCCATGAATATGCAGCGCGAAGAACTAAACCTGCGCTTTGAGGAATGGAGGGCAGATTACGAGCAGGTAGATGATGTGTGCATTATTGGGATCAGGCTATAATCAACATATGATTCAGCCCAAAAAATCACATTGGAATTGAATCAGTTAGAATTAAACCTAATTTTTTTTCAGATATTTTTTTGCTATTCACAAAAAAGCATATACATTTGCACTCCCAAAATCAAGGGAGTTTAGCTCAGCTGGTTCAGAGCACCTGCCTTACAAGCAGGGGGTCACTGGTTCGAACCCAGTAATTCCCACAAAGCCTCAGAGAAATCTGGGGCTTTTTGATTTTACATCATTCTCATTTGATATTTTCCTTATTTCTCCCTTAAAC
>DASWXS010000458.1:0-1820 GCA_036405375.1 Bacteroidia bacterium | reverse complement strand
CCCATTTCCTTATGTGTAGGACTCAACACCTTACTGATCGGATATTGTTCCTCCCTATTCAAAACATCTTTCCCCAGCTTTCTGAATGAAATATACATTCGCCTTTTCGTAACAGCTATAACTCTTCTCTACTTCTTCCGTATTATTGATTTCACCTGGTTCATGCGGTTGTTTATGCTCTCCTATGCATCTCAGCTGCTCATTATGCTGCTTTACATTATAAAGACAGACGGACTGAATATTAAAATCCAATGGGATTTTTTCAGGAAGCAAAATAAAAAAGAGATCATACGATATACCTTGATGCTTGCACTGGCATCTATGGCATCTATTGCCATACGAAATATCGATATCATGTTCATTGGAAGTTTTCTTGGCCTCGACGCTGTTGCGGTATACACCATTGCATTTACTATTGGCAGCATCATTGAAGCCCCGGTAAATGCACTTGGCAAAATTGCCGACTCAAAAATTTCAGATGCGTTTACAAGAGATGATATGCAATTGGTACGGACCGTATATTTTAAATCGGCCAAAATAATGTCGATCGTTGGAGGTCTTTTATTTGTAGGAGTTTGTGTAAATATTCACGCCGCCTTATCTATATTACCTGCAAAATACCACGGTGGTGAATGGGTTGTTATTATCATCGGGATCAGCTCTTTTTTCAATATGGCGACAGGCGTAAATACTTCGCTGATCTATTACTCCAAGTTATACAAAATGGGTACTTACCTGTTATACATAATGATTGCCACTACTATTATCCTCAACCTGGTTCTGATCCCAAATATAGGGATTATAGGCGCTGCCATTGGCACAGGTACTGCATTGCTTTTATACAACATTTTAAAATTCCTGATTATACTAAAACACTTTAAGCTACAACCTTATGGAAGCTATACACTAATTGTTATTGGTTTAATCTTTTTGTGCCTGCTGGTAAATTACTTTTTACCTGGGGTATCAAACCCATATGTTTCAATAGCATTTCGTTCTGCCGTTTGTTGTATGATTTATGGAATTGGTGTTCTTGGGTTCAAATTATTACCATTCAATAAGAATATCTTATCTTTTCTGAAATAAATGAAAAAGGTCCTGATCATAACTTATTATTGGCCGCCAAGCGGAGGACCGGGAGTGCAGCGTTGGTTGAAGTTTACCAAATATTTGCAGCAATTCAATATTCAGCCACATATTGTAACAGTAGATGCCGATAAAGCATCTTACCCGGTACTGGACCAAACATTACAAAAACAGATTCCGGGAGGAGTAAAAGTAAACCGCACTAATTCTTTTGAACCACTAAAGCTCTTTTCTTCTTTATTCAAAAAAGAAAAAGTGCCTTACGCCGGTATTCCCGACAGGGACAAAATGAGCGCAGTTGGGAAACTATCTTTATATATAAGAGCTAACTTCTTTATTCCTGATGCCCGGATCGGGTGGAATAAATATGCATTCAAAAAATGTTGTGAGATCATTGAGAAAGAGAAGATCGACTTTATCATTACTACCAGTCCGCCCCACTCTACACAACTTATCGGGCTCAGGTTAAAACAAACTTACAAACTCACCTGGCTTGCTGATTTGCGTGATCCATGGACAGATATTTATTATTACAAAAAATTCCATCATTCGGAAAGCGCTAAGGCAAAAGACAAATTTCTTGAAAAAGAAGTATTAAAAAATGCAGATATAGTTACAGTAACGAGCGAGCAAACCCGATCATTGTTCGCTTCTAAAATGGATGCAACCAGCGAGAAAATAAAAGTGGTCACTAATGGTTATGATGAAGAAGATTTACCAGAATTCACTCCGCA
>DASWXS010000457.1:0-14379 GCA_036405375.1 Bacteroidia bacterium | reverse complement strand
TCAGACAGATCAGTTCCTATTACATTCAGTCCCTGTTTGTGAAGTGTAATGGCATGTCTTCCTTTTCCGCAGGCCAGGTCCCAGCATCTGCTTTCTTTGTTGGGTTTCAGGTACTGAATTAAAGTTGTGATAAATGCTTCGGCTTCCTTATTGTCGCGTTTAAAATAGAGGGTGTGATAGTAAGGAGTATCAAACCAGGTCTCAAACCATTTATTTTTATCGGACTTCATCTAAAAAAAGAAAACCGACTTTGATTAAAATCGGCTTTCAAAGGTAGTAATTTTTTGCGGTTTAGCTTACAGGGCCTGCACTTTCACATACTGGAATTTCTCATATTTAGAAGTGTTTCCGGCATCGTTTGAATAAGCGGGGCCTGATACAACGGTTTTTTCAATATTTATTTCAATATCTGAAGCGTTTATACCTTTTGCTTTCAATGAGTTTGTAATCTTATTAGCTGTGGTTTTTGCACGTTTTTCAGAAAGAGCCGCATTGCTTTCATACGTTTTTGTTGGAACGTTTGAAGCACTGGCAAGTATGGAGAGTTTTATTTTACCTGAAGTTTCTTTTGTTTTTAGCAGGTTTTTAATAAATTCAACATATTCAGGAGCTTGTTCATCAACCTCATTCATGTTGTATTTGAAGTAAAATTTGAAATTTGTTCCGGCTACTTCACTGTTATCAGGGATTTGGGTATTTCCGCTAGCATCTTCCAGGTATATAGTTTGGTTGAAAGTTTTATTCTTACGTACGCCTGTTGTGGAAACAAGCGATTTTTGTGAAACAACACCATGATTCTCTGCAGTTACTTCATAATTTGTTTCAGGATCCAGGTGAATTCCTGATAATTTACCTTTACTATCTGTAGCTGCCGAGTATTTGCTTCCATCAGTTCCGGTCATCTGTATTCCCGCATTTCCTACCGGTTTTTTATTTTTCTTGTTATTCAATACGAGGATATTCAATACTATATTTGATTCTTTCGGAGCTTCCTTCCCATCCATATACAACACTTTATCAAACTTAAACCCGCCGGTTACACCTTTGGTTGTAAAGTGACTTTTGATTTTTGGATTATTAGCCAGCATAATATCATAGTCGTGATTTTTTTCCAGCAAAATATCTTTGTAGGTTCCGTCCTCTTCTGTAATTCCTTCATAATAAACGCCATCTTTAGTCAGGATCTTGAATGGAATTTTTGAGCTTCCATGTTTTTCCTGGTAATTATCCATAATCACCAATTTCAAAACAAGTTCACTTGCTTTCGTAGAATCATAATCCATCAACGTTCCGTTACAAAGGTTGTGTGGTTTAAGTTTCAGGTCTTTCTGAATTTCGTCGTATGCGATCTCTGAAGAAACATCTACGTCTTCGTTAAAGATCTCGCCATCGTTTTGCTGGTAAGAGAAATTATACACAGACCCAGGAGCAAGGATCACGGCAAATGTACCTGTTACGTGCTGTGGACGATAGGTACCTACTATTTCGCCCGAATTTTTATTGGTAACAACTATGGCAATGTCGCTTGGTAAGCTGTCACATGGGCCTGGTTTGATTTGCCCTTTGAATAAAGCAAGAGGATTTGCACGGCCAGCGTCGTAAGTAATCTGGTAAATATCTTTTTCACCTTGCGAATTAGAATCTTCATGTGCAGAAGCATAATATAATCTGCGGTTATCAGGAGAAGCTACAAGGTAAAGGTCATCATCTGTAGAGTTAATGGGGTATTCCATGTTCATCGGGCTGCTGAACTGCCCATCATCTCCAATGATTGACATCATAATATCAAAACCTCCCATTGAGTGGTGGCCTTTTGAACTGAAATAAAAAGTAATTCCATCTGCCGAAAGGAAGGGTGATTCCTCATCGTAAGGTGTATTAATGTTTGGGCCTAAATTAGTTGCCAGGCTCCATTGCCCGTTTGGTAATTTAACACAACGATAAATATCACGGCCACCAAACCCACCCGGGCGGTCGCTTACAAAGTAAAGTGTATTTCCGTTTGTTGATAAACAAGCTGATGGTTCCCAGTATTCTGAATTGATATTTGATCCGTATTTAACAGGAATTCCCCATTCTCTTCCGTCAAATTGAGAATAAAACAAGTCACCGCCATTTTCGTCTTTATACACGATAAGCGTTTGCCCGTCAGGAGTAAGACCTACAGATCCATCGTGACCACTTGTGTTAATGTATGGGCTAATGGATTTTGGGGTTGTCCAGTCACCATTATCTTTACGATAAGAAATCATTACATCATCAAAAGGAAACCCATCAGGTGCTAATTCTCCTCCGCCAACATTATTTTTACCACGATGTGTAAATATCATTGTTCTTTCATCGGCACTTAGTAACGGAGCATAATCAGGCATATTATCGTTAATGCTATCGCCCATGTTCCTGATCTTGATATCAAGCGGAGCAGCCTTGTACATTTTGGCATACTTGATTCGTTCTCTCAGGTATTCAACTTCCTTTTTTCCATTTTTATCTTTGGATTTCAAAAATGATTCGTAAGTATTGAGCATTCTTTCCGCATCTTCAAACTTATAATCCAAATGATATGCCTGGGCTAAATACAGGTAAGATATAACCGGAGATTTTTTTTCACCTGGTTCAAAAGGAACGTATTTAGCGCTTGAGTTCAGTATAGCTTTTTCCAGGTAAGTTTCAGCTTCGTGTTTTTTGTTGGGATGAGAAAGATAGCAATACCCGATAAGGTAATTAATGTTGGCGTTTGTAGAGTCGTACCTGTAAGCGTATTTAAAATTTTCAAGGGCAGTTAGCTTATTATTTTCTTCAAGAAGTAAACTCCCTTCCAGGAAATTCTTTTTGTAAGATCCTTTATCAGCAACGGTATTTTGTGCATTTATGCAGGAAAAAATAAAGAGAAAAGGTAAGGTCGCTAAAAATCTATACTTCATAATACTTATAAATAGGTTGACAGGAAATATACATACGTATACATCCCTGATTTTACAACTAACAAAATTAGCAAAAATCCCTAAACTACGACAGAATACTTAAAATGTTCTGTTAATATCGAATTCTTCAAGATAATCTGCTACTTTTCTTAAGAAACTGCCACCTAATGAACCATCAACAACTCTGTGGTCATACGATAACGAAAGGAACATCATATGACGGATACCAATGGTGTCGCCATAAGGAGTTTCAATTACTGCAGGTTTCTTTTTAATAGTTCCGGTAGCCATGATAGCTACCTGTGGTTGGTTAATGATAGGTGTTCCCATTACATTCCCGAACCCACCAACATTTGTTAGTGTAAAAGTTCCGTCCTGTATTTCATCCGGAGCTAACTTATTGGCACGTGCCCTTTTAGCAAGGTCATTCACATTTTTAGTTAAACCGATCAGGTTTTTTTCGTCCGCGTTTTTAATAACCGGAACAATCAGGTTGCCGCTTGGTAAAGCCGCTGCCATACCAATGTTAATGGATTTTCTTTTGATGATATTATTTCCGTCTACAGCTACATTGATCATTGGGAAATCCTTAATCGCTTTGGCTACTGCTTCAATAAACAAAGGTGTAAATGTGATTTTTTCACCTTCGCGTTTTTCAAATTGATTCTTGATCTTGTCTCTCCACAGAACCATATTGGTAACATCTGCTTCAACAAATGAAGTTACGTGTGGCGAAACATGCTTGCTCATAACCATATGGTCAGCAATCAGTTTACGCATACGATCCATCTCAATGATCTCGTCGCCAGCCATTGATTTGATGTTTGGTTTGTGGGCAGGAGCCTGTGCGTTATTGGTAGCGGCAGGAACAGATTGCACCTGGGCAACTACTTCTTTTACCGGCTCAGTAACACTTATAGTTTGTTTTCCTTTGTTAGGGATATAAGCAAGGATATCAGATTTGGTAACACGGCCGTCCTTCCCGGTGCCGGAGATTGTTTCCAGTTCTGTAAGCGCGATCCCCTCCTGTTTTGCAATATTCTTTACCAGTGGAGAATAAAATTTATTGGATTGTGAATAATCGTTGTTTGTTGTTTTCACAACAGTTGAATTTGCTGCCGGAGCAACTACAGTTTCTGTTTTTGCAGGCTCAGGGCTTGTGTTTTTCGGAGTTTCAACAGCGGCTCCGGCATCAGAAGAAATAACTGCGATCACTGTCCCAACCTGTACAACATCACCTTCTTTGAAAAGTTGTTTTACAAGTGTTCCTTCAAAAGGAGATGGAATCTCAGAATCTACCTTATCTGTGGCAATTTCCAGTATTGTCTCATCTGTTTTCACAGAATCACCAATATTTTTTACCCACTTAATAATTGTAGCTTCCGCCACGCTCTCGCCCATTTTAGGCATTAATAAATCAAATTGTGCCATTTTCCTAGTCTGAAAATTAGATTGTTTTTGAAACCGTGCAAAAATAAAGGATAATTTGAGAAAAACAAGGAATAGTTTAGCACAAAAAATCGACAGTTTACCAGTAAATTAAAGGGAAAACCTTCTTGTTGTATAAATAAAAAAGCCGCCCGGTTAATGAGAGCGGCTTTTCAATTTTATGAAGATGCTAATTGTTATTTTGCAACGTTTACTTTACCTGTTGAAATAACTTTATTATCCTTGTTTTTTACAGAGTAAATGTAAAGTCCTTCGGCCATACCGGCAGTTTCGAAACGAACTTTTTTGTCGTCAAATACACCCGTACTAACCATTTTCCCGGTTATGTCATACAATTCTACTGTAACTGCTTCATCGTTAGTTGAAGAGATATTAATGTAATTGGTTGCCGGATTTGGATATGCTTTTGTTTCAGTACCTAACAATTTAACCTGTTTATTTAATCCTACAACTGCTGTAGCTGCGTCAACCCATAAAGCACTACCAACCTGTGGATTTGCCGGAAGTTGAGGAATATTTAACCATGGACGCGCGCTCGCAAGAAAATACAAGTGCAAACTGTCAGGCAAAATGCTTGAAGAAAAATTTGGATTATCAACAAAAACCGCTGATCCGTTTGTAAACGAACTAACTGCAGAAGTTAAGGGGAAGTATGCGGTTGCCAATGTATCCCTGTTGTTATTTGCAACGTGTTTGGTAAGGTAAGCCAAAACAACACCATTATCTCCGTTTACCGGAGCATATTTATAAGCAAAATCGATAGACTGCAAACGGGTAACCCATCCGGTACCTGACTTTAGGCCAACCGGGGAAGTGGATACAGTACCTAAAAGCAATAAACCCAATGTATCAGGAATCGTTGCCGGAGAAGGGTTATTTACAACTTTTACTGTTGTTATTTTTGCAGAGTAGGTACCTGCAAAAGCATCTGCACCTGTTCCCTGGGTAACTGAAGTAGGGTTGCCCGGTGTTAGAAATGTAGCTAAAACATTTTCAGACACATAGCTTTGTGGTTGCTGTGGCTCGCCAAATGAAGAACCCCATGATTCAAAACCGTTGTTTGGAATTTGTGCTACGGCAGTTCCAATTGAAAGAACTGATAATATACTTAGTAACTGTTTTTTCATATAATTTATTATTGATCAGGCAAATATATACTTAAGGAACTTAAAATCAAAATTTCTCGAATGCCCCAAGTCCAAATAAGGCAAAGTCGTATCTGATGGGGTCTTTTGGATCGAACAATTTTAACATTTCACTTATTTCAGTAACAGCTTTCCAGTCGTTTTGGGTTCTTTGTAATAAGCCCAGTTTTCGGCTGATATTTCCCGTGTGCACATCCAATGGCAGGTATAAATTGGAAGGTGAAATGGATTTCCATATCCCAAAATCGACTCCATTGTTATCTTTTCTTACCATCCATCTTAAATACATACACAAACGTTTGGCTGAAGAACCTGATTCAGGGTTCGAAACATGTTTCTGAGTTCTTAAAGGATATTGGATGGAAAAAAAACGGCTGCGGAAAGAATTTATGCACGCGTAAGAAGTGGCTTCCTTTTTTGATAGGTTTTCTGAGAAAGCATTTTCCAGGCCACCATGCTTTGTATAAATATTTTGAAGAGATTGGATAAAGAACACACAATCTTCACCATTGAATGTGCGGTGAACAAATTTCTTAAATACAGCAAGATCCTTCGGTTTGGCATTACAGATAAACTCATGTGGTTCCATGTCCATCCATTGCATCAGCTGGTTTGCGTTTTTAATGATGGATTTACGCTGGCCCCATGCTATAGTGGAAGTAAGAAAACCAGCTATCTCGACGTCTTCCTTTTTTGTGAACAGGTGAGGAATTTGTATTGGATCAGTTTCGATAAAGCTTTTATTATTGTAGAGATAAGCCTTTTCGTCCAGGAATTCTTTGATGCTGTTTAACTGTTCTTTTTTCACACTACTACTGCACTTTCCATTAATTCAATACTTCCTTTCTCTGCATCCATTTTTACTTTGATTCCAATTGGCATAGTTATTTTATTTTCAGTATGCCCGATTGCGGCACCGTAAAATGCAGGAATACCAAGCGGTTTGATATGTTGCTCTAATACCTCCATAAAAGTAAAAGCCTTCAGAGGTTCTTCCGCTTCACATTTAGAAAATTTTCCAAATACAATTCCTGAAAGCTGATCCAACACGCCGTTCAATTTAAACTGGGTAAGCATTTTATCTATGCGATAAGGTTCTTCCTTAACTTCCTCCAGGAATAAAATCTTTCCTTTCCAATCGGGTAAATAAGTACTGCCCAGTAAACCGCTCAATACACTTAAGTTCCCGCCAACTATTTCACCGCTTGTTTCACCTTTATTAATGACACACATACTATCTTCCGGTTTTGGACTTAAAGGGAAATTTGAAAGCTCTCCTTTTATGATCACATTTTTAAAGGAAGAGGAAGTAAAATCATTCCAGCCCGAGTTGCCTACAGGACCGTGGAATGTAACAAGGCCTGTTTTAGTGTAGATAACATTTAATAAAGTAGTGATGTCGCTGAATCCAATCAGAACTTTCGGATTTTTTTCTATTGTTTCGTAGTTCAGTTTGTCTAAAAGTCGTGCACAGCCCCAACCTCCTTTCATGGAAAAAATGCCTTTCACTTTTTTGTTGGCGAATAATTCGTTGAGCTCGTTTGCCCTCAGTTCATCCGATCCCGCAAAATAACCGTACTTCTGCTTTAGTGTTTCTCCATGTATAACATGGAAACCAAAATTCTTTAAAATTTCAGTAAACGTGTTCACTTGTTTTTCGTCCCACACCGCACCAGCCGGAGAAGTAATGGCGACCGTATCGCCAGCTTTCAGTCGCTGAGGTTTTAGTATTGGCTTTGGAATAATTATAGCATTGGCGTCAACAATGGGTTCTCCCTTGCTTTCTGAAAATGGTAAGAGCATGCCTGCAGAAACTATTCCTGCCTGTTTGATAAATTTTCTCCGCGACTCCATTTGTGTAAAGATAAGTTTTACATTTGATTTTAAATACATGTGTAAAATGAAACTTTTTGTAAAATTCCTGGTTCCTGTTGTTTTAACAGCATTGATATTTTCTGCCTGTAAGGATGAAGAAAGCCTGAAGGAGAAAGAGATCAAAAAAATGAAAGAACAACTGGCAAGTACCAAAGTTGATTTTTATAAATCAGTGAAAGTTACGGTTCGGTCTACCGCAGCAATGCCCAAAGATCCCGAGTTCGCTGAAGCAAGGAAAGCTATGATCAGTCTTGCAACAGGACTGTTTCAGTACCAGGTGGATGCGGATGGGAAAGTGCTGTTGGATTCAACCAAAATGACCCCGATGGACATCGTTACCATGATTAAAACGTTTTATTCAGCTAAAGACATACTTTTAAAAACAGACGAAGATTCTCTTCCAACAATTGTGGAAAATGTATTGTATGTATTATCGGGAGGAAAGAGCAGCAGTCTTAATTCTTTTGGTTATTTCAAAAGCTATAATGCCAATTATGAGCATGCCATACTGGGGGCAACCTGGACCGCATCGCATGTTGCACCAAAAGAATTTGCATTGTATGAATTTTATAAAACAGATGAAGACCAGATCAGTGATAAAGAAATGATGGTAGTGGTGAAAATAGCCAAGTCACTTATTTTTCTGAATAATGAATACTATTACCATTCAAAGGAAAAAGCTGATCAGTACCTGGAAACAGTTGAAGCAAACAAAGATTATTTTATCAAAAATCCGTTCATGACTATTTTTCCTGAAGCTGCTAATATCACTCCCGAAATGCAGTACTACCAGTTACATTGTTTGGGTTACGTGATGCGTGCGCTGGCTGAGGAAAAAATGGATATGATGGATGAGTGTGATGAAGATATGGAGAAGTTTGTAGAAGAAGCGGAGAAGGGTGGAGGTGATAATGAATTGATATGGATGGTTGGTGCATATAATAATATCAAGAAAGAAGATAAGGAGAAAGCATTGGTGTACCTGAACAAACTCGAAAAAAGCGATAAAATTGGTGATCCGGAAAAGCAGGCAGTTACCGACATCAAAAAATACATGGAAGACAGGGATCCGGATAAAGCCCTAACCAAATTCAAAGATAAGTTTGCATTGATCAGTATCAGTTATGATTTACTGAAGGCCCGTATGGCTGAAACAAAGCAGATCCAGGAATTTAAAAAGAGTAAAGAGGGAGATAAATTCTTTGGAATTCAGAAAACCATTGATGAAAAATCGGAAATGCTGAACTCAATGAGTGGCGGGGCAGATAGCCTTACCAGCAAAGCGGGAAGTTTTGTGAAAAATCTGTTTGGGAAGTAATTTGAGAATCTCTAATTTTAACACATAGGGACATAGGAAAGTTAAAACTTAAGGAAAATTGAATTAAGTAGACATAGCGCTTCGCTATAGTGTTAGTTCTATACGTTAAGCGAAGCTTTCTATATAAGCTAGATTGACTTCAATTTGAATACACAAAAGACTATGTGTCTATGCGTTAAAACAGATACTACTAAGGGTAATATTACTTCTGCTTCGTAGCGATCATAAAGTTCGAATTCTTGTCCTTGAAATTGTAGCCAATTCCAAAGCCAAGCGGTGTTGAACCCTGCGACTTATAAGAAGAATCCAGGTCTTTTTGATATGCGTAAGAGAATAAAGAGATTGGTTTTACATAACTTCCGTAGAATTTATATTTCCATTTCCCATTTTGCTCAAAGTATTTAAAAGCTATACCCGAATCATCCTGGATCACTTTCTGACTTTGATTCAGAATAACGTTCCTGATCATGCTGAAATAAGTTTCATGCATCAGGTAAGAAGCGCCTTTTAAATAGGTATTCACCTCACCCATATTGGCAAGGTACTTCTGCATTCCTTTGTTGGTTTTGAAAGCACCGTCTGCAAGATTCAATGAATAGTAATACAGTTTTTTCGTTTTATTGTCGCTGGTATTGAATACGATCTCTATTCCTTTATTCAAAGCACCTTTTTTCATTAAAGCAGGGAATGAGCTCATATATTTAATTGTTCCGGTGCTGTCGATGATAATAGGTTTTGCAGAACAAATGGTATTTCCTGTTCTCGTAAGGAATAGGAATAACAAGTGTAATGTGCCATCCAGCTCCTGGTTTTTCAGGTCTGTTTTCATTGCGGCTGTTCTGAAAAAACTGTATTTAAGAATAGCGTGTAGTGAAGTGTTGATTTTTTTGTAATAGGCATCCATCGAATCTGGAAGCTCATTCTTATTATCGAATATAGGCAGGGTTCCAACCGGCTCCAATCCCATCATTATGTATTCATCTGCTTCCGGGAAAAAAGTATAGGCATATAAAATATCCGGTCCTGAAAATGGATAGAATAATTTTTTGGTTTCTCCAACATTTGGTTTTAATTCTTCATCCCTGAACTGTACCAGGCGTTTCAATCGAGAAGTGTCGTAACCCGACCATTTCTTTTCAAAGTTCTCAGCAAAGGCTTTGTATTTTGTGCTCGAAAAATAACCACCCAGGTATTTGGAAGTACCTTCCGGAGTTTTACCTGCAATCAAAGCAGAAAGCTCTTTCAACGAGTCGTTGGTTGCAGCAACATATTCGTTTGGAGTAGCTGAGGTAACTACTTTTGCTGAATCGTTTTTTAGAACAGTATCTTTTGGATTGGTTTCTTCGCTAGAAGTTTTGTCTGCTACATTATTATTTGCACATGCTATTAGAACGCATACTAAAAGAGCGGGTAATAACTTAAAAACAGTTTTCATGGGTTTAATTTTCGGCGACAAAGGTCGCAAATTTAGTATGTAAACAAAATTAAATAAAGGATTTAACGAAATGCTGAATCGGTAAAGTATCTGTAACCATTTACATTTAGTCAATGTTGAAAGAAATTCCTACCCCGGCATGGATAAAAATGGGATCAACGTATTTATTCCGGTATAAAAAGCGAACTCCGCCCTGCAGCAGCATATCTATTTTATCACTCCCGAGCGGTATTTTTACTTTTCCGCCGGCTTCACCACTGAATCGAAAATATTCGTAGTTACTGCTTTTATGCCAGTAATCACAACCCAATGGATTAACATAGATCCCGGCCCTCACTTTTGCTTCTGGATTTGGATAGAATGTTATTCCTTCAGGTATCGCCATCAGTATTACGCCGAAAGCATTAACAGCGCTGGAGTTTGAACTTCCGAGATAACGGAGCAAAATAGTTCCGAATGCAGCGCCTACCGGGGCATGTACATAAAGTGCCCCGTCTGACGATCCGCCAATAAGTGCTTTATAATTCAATGATACATTATCCCCAAGAGGGAACTCAACCTGTAAACCTCCGCTGTAATTACTAAGATTGAAATTTTCTGAGTATTCGCCTACCAAACCTATCCCCAGGCTTTCTTGTGCATGGCATATAGAAAAGCCAAGAAGACATAAAAACGCAAATGTTTTTTTGATCATGCCAATTGAGGTAATAATAAATTAAAGGTAGTTTTTATTTTTGAATCAAACATTTCGGAATGTTCCACTTGCCTTTATATTCTTCCAGGTTTATAGTGCTACCGTTACAGCGCAGGTAGTTACCTTGTTCATCGCGTTTCATGAACCAGGCTTTGCCTTCCTTAATATGTTTTATACATACATCGGAGGCTAGTTTGATATTTCTTTCGTGATGAAGTTTTATAATAAGATTAGCAGCTTCTGCATTGTTTAACAGGTCCATCTGGCAACTCATGCTATCAGCTACTTCGGTTTCTTCTTTTTTATTTTTCAGGAAGCCCAGGTAATTGTCTTTTTCATGAGCTTCGCCAAGAGCAAGTACTTTTTTAGGTTTCACGCTGAAGGTGAATGCCAGTGTGTAAAACAAATGCCGGTAAGCATCCAGTTTTCCTCCATTCTCATAAGTGTCGAGATCCGGATTGTTTTTATTGGCCGCATAAACCGGATCACATTGTTTTTTTATTTTGCGGATCTTAAGTGAGGCAAAAGGGTGACGAACAGCCCAGCGTTTTTCATACTTACCTAACTGTTTGAAATCTGAACAGGAAGTCGATATCAAGATCGCTGGCAAAAAACAAACCAGTAGAACTATTCTTTTTGATAGCGTTGAATGGCTCAATTGTTTTTCTCCTGGTTAAAACAATCCCTGCAAAGTGGTTCGTAGCTATCGGTTTCACCTAACAGTACAAGTGAAGTATCTGCTGTTTTACGATGTGAAAATTGTGCCGGGTTTCCGCAACGCATACATATCGCGTGAACTTTGGTTACGTATTCTGCACAGGCAAGCAGGTCGGGAATAGGGCCAAATGGTTTTCCTGTGTAGTCCATATCGAGTCCTGCAACAATAACACGAATTCCATTTTCGGCAAGTTTATTACATACATGTACCAGTTCCGGATCAAAAAATTGTGCTTCATCAATTCCAACAACATCAACATCGTTGGCAAGCAAAAGAATATTTGAGCTGGAAGGAACAGGTGTGCTCCTGATGCTGTTTGCATTGTGACTCACCACTTCCTCTTCGTGATAACGGGTATCGATAGATGGTTTAAAGATCTCAACTTTTTGTTTAGCGAATTCGGCACGTTTCAGCCTCCTGATCAACTCTTCTGTTTTGCCGGAAAACATACTTCCGCAAATTACTTCTATCCACCCTTTTTTGTGTGAACCGTTTTTTATGTTTTCTAAGAACATTCTTTGTTAATTGTTTATAAAAGGGGGAATCCTGTTTTAGTGAGAGGCAAAAATAAATGTATTTTTAAAGTTAAAGAAAAAGTGCATGCAAAAAAAGGTAATTGTTGAAAAAATGAAAGATCAGCTCCAAAAGCTCGATCACTTATTGAAAGAGTTTTCAGCAGCAGAAAATCATACGGTTGCGGAAATTGAACAGGTTTTAAAAGAAACGGAGCAGTTATCAAGAGTTTTATCAGCATACCGATTTATAGCAGAACACAAAGAAATATCCAATGATATCAATGTTCATATGAAAATTATGGATGTTGTAAGCAAGCAGGAAGAAACCAAAATTGAACTAAAGGAACAGGCAAAGCCAATTGAACCAGCGGTAAAGCCTGTTGAAAAAGTGGAGGAAAAAGTAATTGTAGAGGAGAAAAAAACAGTGCCGGAATCAGCTGAAATAAAACGTACCGAAGATGCAATTGAAACTCCAAAAAGCAATAGCGCACTTAAAAAAATAGAATTCGGGCTTAATGACAAATACAGGATCATTAATGAATTGTTTCATCAAAACCAGGCTGAGTTTACAACAGCGATAGGTCAACTAAACATGACCCATTCGTGGGAAGACGCTCAAAATTACCTGGATAGTCTCAAAGGACTATACAACTGGAAGAGCGATGCGCCTCTTGTAAAAACATTGTATACCATTTGCCAAAAACGTTTTCAATAAACATGAGATCTTTATTACTTACCATTGGCATATTATGCGCATGCATACACGTTTATTCGCAAAAAGATACAATTGCAGCACGCAAGGTGATCGAGAAAATGTGTTCAAAGGAATTTGCCGGTCGTGGTTATGTGAAGAAAGGAATTGATAAAGCAGCAGCTTATCTGAATAATACCTATAAAGACCATTTATTGAAGCCGCTTAACAAGCATTCTTTTTCACAGTTTTTTATCACCCCGGTAAATACTTTCCAGGGAAAAATGAAAGTAGTAGCAGATGGAAAAGTACTTATCCCCGGCGTGCATTACATCGTTAGCCCTGAAAGCAAAGGTATATCAGGAGGTTTTATGCTGTTTAAAGCGGATAGTGTTACTTACAAAGCATCTGATCTTAAACGGGAAGTTCCTCTTGTTGTAAGGAAACAAAAAAAACTTACCTGGAGTGTATCTACCGAAGAAGCTGCATACACCGTCATAGAAATATTAAAAGATTCTTTCCCGGGAGATATAAAATACCTGGACGTGGAAATTGAAAATACCTTTGTTCCCAAATACAAATTGCAGAATGTTTGTGGATATATAAAGGGAAGTGTGAAGCCCGATTCATTTATTGTATTTACTGCTCACTACGATCACCTGGGTATGATGGGAAAAGAAGCTGTTTTTCCTGGAGCTAATGATAATGCCAGTGGAATTTCTATGTTATTGAGTTTAATGGATTATTATTCGGCAAATAAACCTGCTTACTCTGTTGCATTTATTGCATTTGCGGGAGAAGAAGCTGGTTTGTTAGGCTCTAAGTATTATGTGGATAATCCATTGTTCCCGCTGAATAAAATCAAATTTCTTGTAAATATGGACCTGATGGGCACCGGAGATGAAGGGATAACTGTAGTGAATGCAACCGAATTTAAAACCGATTTTGAGCAGCTCAAAAAACTAAATGAAGAACAAAAACTGCTTACTCTTGTTAAACCAAGGGGCAGGGCGGCTAATAGTGACCACTATTGGTTTACTGAAAAAGGAGTTCCTGCATTTTTTATTTATACCATGGGAGGCATCAAGGCATATCACGATGTGTACGATATTGCAGCAACCTTGCCTCTTACCCGTTTTGAAGAGCTGAAAAAGCTCCTGCTGGGCTTTTCCAACTGGAAAATGGGGCAGAAATAATCGTTTCAGAAGCCTTTTTTTATACACAACAATCCCGTTTTTTGTTAAAAAATAAGTCAAAAACAGGGATTTAAACCATTGAAAGTGCTATATTTGCCGAAATTATTGAACAAGAGGATATGAAGGAAATTCACTTAACCGGAATTGAGTACGTAGAATACAATACCACTGAAGGTATTGACTTTAAATATAAACCAGAAGTGCCGAAACTAAAAGTTATTGGTAATATTTTGGTGGCTGATGAAAACGAAGAGGATGAAGACAGAGGTATTGTTTTCCTTACCCAGAAACAACTGAACCAGGTTCTGAATAACAAAGAGGTGGAATTAGTTGTTGCGGAAGATAACAGGTGGTATCCTGTAAAACCTTTGAATAAAGACCAGGCAAAAAAAATCGGTCTTGTAACTTTGGAAAGCGAA
>DASWXS010000456.1:0-1973 GCA_036405375.1 Bacteroidia bacterium | reverse complement strand
TCCTTACATAAAAATATGGCATGCGGGATGTTCCAGTGGGGAAGAAGCCTACTCTATGGCCGTTCTGCTCACAGAAGAGGGATTGTATGACCGGAGCACTATTTACGCAACTGATTTTAATCAACAGGCCCTGGATAAGGCCAGGGCAGGTATTTTTTCGCACGAGCTCATTAAGGAATACACACTCAACTATCAACACGCAGGAGGCAATGAGTCTTTCTCGGGTTACTATACTTCTGATTCGCAAAAAGTGATTATGAACCAGGAGCTGAAAAAAAATATTGTATGGGCAAATCATAATCTGGTAACAGATGGGATTTTTGCTGAAGTTCACCTGATCTTGTGCAGGAATGTGCTTATTTATTTTAACCGGGACCTGCAAAATAAAGTTCAGAAACTATTTTTCGATAGCCTTGTAAATGGCGGTGTTCTTTGCCTTGGGTCAAAAGAAAGCATAGCACTTACGGATGTAAATAAGTCGTACACGGAGATTGATAAAAAGCACCGGATTTTTAAAAGAAAGTATACCGAATGAAATATGCAGCAATTGTAATAGGACTTTCTTCAGGTGGCATGAATGCAATTAAAAAACTATTGTATGCACTGCCATCCGGGTTTCCTGTGCCTATTGTTATTGTACAGCATTTAGGATCCCGTTCGGATAGCACCTGGATCAGCAACCTGGATCAGAACAGTAACTTACAGGTGAAAGAGGCAGATGAGAAAGAAACGATAATAAAAGGAAGAGTTTATATTGCACCGCCTAACTATCACTTATTGATTGAAAAGGATAAAACATTTTCGCTGACGATAGGGGAAAAAGTTAATTTCGCGAGACCTTCTATCGACTTGTTGTTTGAATCAGCTGCGGATGCTTATACACATTCGCTTATTGGTGTGGTGCTTACCGGGTCTAATCATGACGGTGCCAATGGTTTGAAAAGGATCCAGGAAAAAGGCGGATTTATTTTGGTGGAAGATCCCTTAACGGCAGAAGCTCCCGGAATGCCATCGTCCGCTATTGCACTAACAAAGCCTGATCGGGTTTTACCTCTTGAAGAATTGATTAAAGAACTTATAGGAATGGTTCAGAATAACTGATTAAGAATTTAATTTGACGATATGACACTTGCTAAAAAAATAATTTTAGGTTTTATTGCCTGCGGAGTAATACTTTTTTGTGTTTCCGTATTTACATTTGCGAATAGTGAAAAATTCATTGACTCTAACAGCTGGGTAGAACATACACATAAAGTATTGTATGAGTTCGAGCAGATACAGGCACTTTCTGTTGATTGTGAAACCGGTAGCAGAGGCTACGTCATTTCAGGGAAGGAAACATTTCTCGAGCCTTTTGAGAAAGCCAAAGGGAAGATCAATGAACACCTTGCTCTGGTAAATGAACTCACTATTGATAACCCGGTACAGCAAAAGAAAGTAAGATTGCTGGAAGCACAGATTGCGAAACACCTCGTATACCTCGACAATCTTACGGAAGTAGTAAAAGTAAATATAGATGAAGCCCGGAAAATTGTTTCGAGCGGCCAGGGGAAAAGAATAACGGATAGTATTCGCGTAATTACCGCTGATGCAGTTAGTGCAGAACAAAAACTACTGGCAGAACGAAAAATATCGAGTGAAAGGGATGCAAATAATTTTACGTTGGTGTTCTCGATTTTATTGACTGTTATTGCTATTATATTAACCGTAGTATATTTTATCATTACCACTAACCTGAAAGCGCTTCGTAAAGCAGAAAAAGAAACTGCGGAGAAGAATTGGATCCTTACAGGGAATTCCAGGCTGAATGATGAGATCCAGGGTGAAAAGGAGGTGAATGATCTTGCAAATGATGTCATAGCTTTGTTATGTATATATCTTAATGCACAGCTGGGCTCTGTATACCTTGCAGAGAATGAAGAGCTCAGTTTTGCCGGAGGATATGCATATGATTATAAAGGCAAGGAGCCTGC
>DASWXS010000455.1:0-1949 GCA_036405375.1 Bacteroidia bacterium | reverse complement strand
CCCCTGCGTTTTTGTTTTTTATGGCAGTAATTTTTCCATTAATGATGCCTACTACAGCCCCTTCAAAGTTGGTCGATAGTGCATTTTTGTGAAACAGAACATATTGATTAGCGGTTGAACTGACCTTGATCCACATAGATATACCGAGGGCCTGGGGTCTTAGAGAAGCAGCAATAGGCAGAATGATTTTTGAAACGCCCGTTCCAGCGAGTTGTATTGCACTATTCGTTGTCCCATTATAACCATTTACTGCGGTTCCATTGGCCACGTTTCCATTGAAGTTATTTATTGCATCCAGGGCCGTACCATTTGAAAGATCATAACAAGCCACAGTTTGGGCAGGTCCGGCATAAGTACATGGAGTTGCGTTTGCATAAATGGTAGCGATGTCAGCGGAAATGTCTGTGTCGTAAAAAGCGAGATTATCAATTGCACCTGAAAATGGGATATTGAAAGATTCACCACTTCCTCCTAATACAAAACTTTTAGTGGATAAGAAATCGATTCCTCCTGTACCTGCCTGCGAACCAACAAGCGTTCCATTGATCCATAACCTTAGGTTATCACCGAAATCAGCTGCTACATGCACCCATGTATTGGTAGTGATAGTGTTCAGATCCGAAACAGTAAAGGTCGCAGAATTATTCTTGTTTTTGATAGCTTTGATCTTTCCTCCTGTAATAGCAATTACTGCTGCTTCAAAATTTGATGATAAAGCGTTTTTATGAAATAATATATATTGGTCATTGATAGCGGTTGCTTTGATCCACATAGAAACACTTAATTGTTGTGGCCGCAAAACAGCAGAAACGGGTAGAGTGATTTTTGAATTGGCATTTCCTGCAAATTGAGCTGCCATGTTAATGCCATTGTCGAATCCATTAGCAGCACTTACGTTTGAAACAGTTCCATTGAGTGAATTAATTGCATCTGTTCCCAATCCGTTAGCCAGGTCATAGCAGGCGATAGGAGAGGTAGATGTTGTGTTTTGTGAAAATGCGGGATTGTTTTGTGCAACAATAGAAATACAAAAACATACTGCTGCAAACGTAATAAGGTAGTAGTTTCTCATCTTGTTCAATTTTGAACAAGAATAGCTGCTTTTAAGAATGTAATTGGAAGCCGGTTAGTGAAACGCCTGTTTCGGTTAGTGAATTTATTTAAACATATTTATTTTTTCCTTGCGGTCGAGAGGGAATTTTTTGCGATAAAAAAACTTACCGGCTTTTAAATATCCTTTCAACTCGAGGTTTTGAGATCTACCGCTTAGTAAGCCACCCAGCTTATCGAATGACATATCTTTGAATTTTCCGCTGAGTTTAAAAACGTGTTCGGTATTGGAATTAGCACCTATTTTTACCCGCTTATTGAGTTTTGCTTTGCCCAGGTAAATGCCTCCGAAATATACATCGCATTTTGATCTGAAAACGCTGAACCCAACAGGATTTGGATTATTGATAGTAACTTTCACTTCTCCTTCAATTCCTGCCTGGGTAAGTTTTTTTACCTGGAAATTATCGATATTGCTTACGGTTATCTCCTTAAAATCGGAGCAGGAAGCAAATAAGCAAACAAATAAAATAACGGGAAGAAGCAATAACTTTTTCATACAATAATTTTAAACTGTAAGTATACGCTTTGTTGAAGAAATGAAAAAGCTGTTCTGGAAGATTTAGCTATTTTTTGGATTCTCACCCTGTTTTAGTGAATTTCGAATAACGTTCTCTTGTCCAGCTTAAAAGACAGTTCTTTATTATCCCTTAATACCAGAATGGTTATTGTTTCGATACCTGGAAAAGGATCCTTATTGTTTATTATTAATTCACACCATCTGTCAGTGGTACAATTCCGATAGTCAGTGCCGTTTATCTCCAGGATTTGGTCATCAAGTTTGAGTCCGGCAGTATTCGCACTTGAATTGTTGTAGATCATTCCGATGTACATTTTGT
>DASWXS010000454.1:0-2295 GCA_036405375.1 Bacteroidia bacterium | reverse complement strand
AATATTCAAATTTCCTGATCACACTGGGACAAGGGAAAACCAATGGTTTTCGTATTAAAACCTATACTTTATTAAAAGAGCTTAAAGTGAACCTTCCTGTTATTTGTTCGCCGCTGGGGTATATTTCTGCCCACGCACATGTTGGTGAAGGAACTGTTGTAATGCATGGAAGCATTGTGAATGCAGGGGCAAGCGTAGGAGTAAACTGCATCATTAATACACAAGCACTAATTGAACATGACGTGGAAGTAGGAGATCATTGCCATATTTCTACCAAGGCTGCTGTTAATGGTTTTGTGAAAATTGGGACCAATGTTTTTGCAGGCAGTTCTTCAGTTTTTGCCGACAGGGTTAATGTTGGAGATAATATAGTTATCGGGGCGGGTACAGTAGTGCCAAAAAATATTTCCGAACCTGGAATTTATGTAGGTAACCCCGCTCGTAAAATAAAATAATTAATTTTTATTTGATTGATAATCAGTAAAATAAAAATAATTTTGATTTTTCTTTATTTTTTGGGGTTACGTTTTTGAGTGTTTGGGTATTAATGTCAAATTAAACAAAAAAAACTCAAAAAAATGAAAAAAGTATTATCAGTTATCGCTATCGCTGCTTTATCAGTAGCATTCGTTGCATGTGGACCTTCTGAAGCTGAAAAAGCTGAGCAAGCAAAACAAGATTCTATCAAAGCTGCTGAAATTGCAAACGCTTTGTTAGGACCTCTAACAACAGCTATCGATTCAGCTGCTGCTACAGTTGATACAGCTGCTGCTGCAACTACAACTGAAGCAACTGCAACTGAGAAAAAATAATTGTTTGTGTAGTTAGTTGAAAAAGGCCTGTCAGAGCAATCTGGTGGGCTTTTGTATTTTGTGTGGGGCTCGACTTCGCTCGGCCGGACATAGGCTATTATTGAAGTAATCTGAAATCATCAGTTCCAGGCGTAGTCGAGAACTATTAGTTTAATTAAATTCCCATCATTGACATATAATCCTGTAACAGAATTGTAGCACTTACCATATCAACTGTTGCTTTATTCTGCCGGTCTTTTTTCTTCAGGCCTCCATGCAGCATGGTTTGTTGTGCAATTTTAGAAGTGAATCGTTCATCCATACGCTCCACACGCATAGAAGGAAATTTCTCTTTGAATTTTTTTAAGAACTCATTTATTTTTGGAGCAATAGCCGAGTCTTCATTCATTACTGTTTTAGGTTCGCCCAATACCACACATTCTACCGGTTGATCTTTGAAATATTTATCGAGAAAAGCTAACAGTTCTCTGGTATCAACTGTAGTAAGCCCGCTGGCAATAATCTTGAGCGGATCAGTTACCGCAATACCTGTTCGTTTTGTTCCAAAGTCTATTGCTAAAATACGTCCCATCATCACAAAATTACCAATAAAATTAAGGATCCTGCACTTTTTTTTGTAGTATCGAAACTTTTAGCGTTAATTGTCGTAAACAAATATAGTTACGTCTAATTTACTTATTACTTAAAACAACTTAATTGTTATGAGACAGCTTAAAATTACGAAGCAAGTTACAAACAGAGAAACCGCGACACTAGATAAATACCTACAAGAGATCGGAAGAGTAGATCTCATTACCGCAGAAGAAGAAGTTGAGTTAGCTAGGAAAATTAAGCAGGGAGATCATTTAGCATTGGAAAAATTAACTAAGGCCAACCTTCGATTTGTGGTATCCGTTTCCAAACAATATCAAAACCAGGGATTGGGTTTACCCGATCTGATCAACGAAGGTAACCTGGGTTTGATCAAAGCAGCTCAGCGATTTGATGAAACGAGAGGGTTCAAATTTATTTCCTATGCTGTGTGGTGGATCCGTCAGAGTATCCTCCAGGCATTGGCAGAACAGGCCCGTATTGTACGTTTGCCTCTTAACAAGATTGGTTCTATTAATAAGATCAATAAAACATTTTCCAAACTCGAACAGGAATATGAGCGTGAGCCTACTGCAGAAGAAATTGCAATAGCACTGGACATGAGTACCAATGACGTGTTCGAAACCATGAAAAATAATGGCCGTCACGTTTCAATGGATGCGCCATTGAGCAATACGGATGATGGAGGAAGCATGTACGAAGTAATGGAGGAAGTGGATAGTCCTAACCCATCCAAAACTCTTATAGATGAGTCATTAAGAGTAGAGATTGAAAGAGCTCTTAAAACGTTGACTCACAGAGAGGCAGATGTTGTGAGATTATTCTTTGGTTTAAGTGGTGAAAGTCCATTAACACTCGAAGAAATAGGAGAGCGCTTTGAACTCACCCGTGA
>DASWXS010000453.1:0-2002 GCA_036405375.1 Bacteroidia bacterium | reverse complement strand
GCGCCCAGAACAATACATTCAAATGACAATCCGAATACCGGTCCTTCACCTAAAACAGGATATCCTGTAAAAGGTAATGATACCAATGCTCAACCGGTAAAAGATAATACTGCCAGTCAGCCAAAACCAAAAAAAGGATGGTTTGAAAACAGTAATGCCGGAAGCGACAATACCAATACAGGAACTCCTAAAAAGAAAGAATGGGGAACTGCACAACCCGTTAATAATTCTTCGAGCGGATCTTCTACTCCATCCTACAAACCTTCTACAGGGAACAATAGTGGCGGAGTTAAACCTTCAGGTGGTTTAAGGCCTCGTTAATAATCGTATCATTTAAACCTTATTATTTATGAAACGATTGTTTATTGCAGGCATATTATTTTGCCTTATACATATCACAACGCAGGCACAAAATGACATAGATGTATTGCGCTACTCACAAACCGGTGTTGGCGGTGATGCTCGTTTTCTTTCCCTTGGCGGAAGTATGGGCGCTTTAGGAGCTAATCTTTCTACGATAAATTACAATCCCGCAGGCATGGGCTTATACCGTAAAGGTGAATTTGCAATAACAGCAGGTCTTCGTTTTGCAAATACAACCAGCACGCACTACGGAACTTCGAGCAATGATTTTAAAGCAAACGTACCTTTGGGACTTATTGGCTTTGCAAGTGCCTGGGAAGAAGTAAGTCCTTACCAGGATGAAAAAAGCAAAAAGAAATTTAAGAACTGGAGCAGAAGGCATGCAATAGGTTTTACCTATAACAAACTTGCGAACTTCAACCAGAATATAACTATCAGCGGCAAAACAAAAGATGAAACCATAATTGCAGATTTCCTTGCATCGGCACAAACACATCAACCTAAAGATTTAAATATGTTTTATGAAGGCCTGGCTTTCAATACCTGGCTTATTGATACTTTCCCGGGAACGCTTACAGAGTATGGTACTTATTTTGAAACGCATAAACCTTTCAATCAAAAGAAAACCATGAATGTTACCGGCTCTTTAGGTGAATACAGCTTTGCCTATAGTTATGCTATGGATAACAAAACTTACTTCGGTGCAGCGCTCGGCGTACCAAGCGGGAAATGGAATTACTCTGCAACTTATGAAGAAGATGACGACGGAGCCAAAAGGGTAGATCCAACGGATAACCTGGTTTCGTTTAATTCGCTTACTTACCGGGAGCTTATCCAAACAAGGGCAATCGGTATCAACCTGAAACTCGGTGTAATTACACGGGTTTCCGACAATTTTAGAATCGGGGCTTATTTTCACACACCTACGGCCTACTCGCTGCGTGACAATTACAGCAATTCCATGTCGGTGCTCTATGATACTTTGTTCACCTTATACAACGTAACGCTTAGCGACAGTTCTGATCCGGGGAATTTCCGTTACAAAATGAGCACACCCATGAAAGTAGGCGGAAGCATTGCTTACCTGTACGAAAAACTGATTGCCTTCAATGTAGATGCCGAATATTTAAGCTACCAGCAGGGATCGCTAAAATCCAACGAGTTTTCTTTTACCGAAGTGAATGATGGAATCCGTCAGAAATATAATTCTACCTTTAACTTCAGGGCAGGTATTGAACTGAACACATCACCGGTCCTTTTCCGGCTTGGATTTGCAAGCTATGGAAGCCCTTTTGGAAATATGCTCACCGGTAAGAATGTAAAGAACAGTTACTCCGCAGGTATTGGTTTCAGGAAAAATGAAAAAACCTTTTTCGACATTGCTTTGGTAATGGACAGGTATAGTGAAGATCATTATCTCTACGGTCCGAAATATGTAAATCCTTCAACTATTAAGTATAGCACCACAAATATTGTTTTCACCTATGGTGTGAAATTTTAACCGGTGACGCATCTGTAAATAAAACGATAAAATGAAAACACTTTTCTTCTCTTTTCTATTACTTGCAGGGACCTGCTTCTCACAAACAAAAAAAATCGCGTATAAAAGCCATAGTGGAAACGCGGCACATTATCTTAC
>DASWXS010000452.1:0-1556 GCA_036405375.1 Bacteroidia bacterium | reverse complement strand
CCGTTGATGCAGTTATGGCTTATTACGTTGTAGGAACAGTATATAAAGACCTGGAAAAGCTCGATGAAGCCGAACGTTATTTTAACACCGGAATTAATCTCAATTTGGAGCATACAAGCACGTGGTCGGGCAGAATATATGCCGGGCTCACGAGTGTATACACAACACTGGAGCGATATGATGAAGCACTTGTTTATGCATTCAAAGGATTGGAAATCTTAAGGAACGGTGGAAATAAAATTGCCGAAAGCCGTGTGCTGACGGAAATAGGTTTGTTGTATAAAAAGCAGAAGGATTATGAACATGCACTACACTATTTTAATGAAGGTTTAAAACTTCGTGAACAAAGCGGGTACGAGCAGTTTAAAATGAGCAGCCTGAGTGAGATTGCTGATCTATATAAAGAAACAGGGAAAAAGGAATTGGCAATTGAATACCTGAAACAAGCCGAAGAGATAGCGATGCAAATAAAGCGCGAAGTGAAGCAGGCGCAGATTTGTAAAGATATCGGGGAAATATACAAGGCTCTTAATGACCATCAACAGGCTCTTGACTATTTTGAGAAATATATGCGTATCGGTTCTGCATTAAATAAGCAGGAAACGGAAAAGAAGATCAGTGAGATGCAGCATGGGATACTTAAAGAAAAAGAGGATGAGATTGAGCGATTGCGAAATGTTGAGTTGAAACGTGCGTATGAGATTATTTCTGAAAGAAATAAGGAAATTACAGATAGTATCAATTACGCAAAAAGGATACAGCAATCAGTCCTTCCTGTCAAGGAAGTAATACATGAATACCTGGAGGATTATTTTTTGCTTTTCAAACCAAAGGACATTGTAAGTGGAGATTTTTACTGGGCAACACATAAAGTCCAGGGGGATAAAGAGTATTTCTATCTTGCTGTTGCAGATAGCACAGGACACGGTGTTCCGGGTGCATTTATGAGCCTGCTGAATATTACTTTTTTAAATGAGGCTGTGAATGAAAAAGATATCCTGGAGCCGCATCTTATTTTGAATCATGTCCGCGAACGATTGATCCATAGCATTTCACGTGATGGCGGAAAAGATGGCATGGATTGCATTTTAATTTGTATTGATATCAAAACAAAACAGATAACCTTTGCGTCAGCGAACAATGCGCCTGTATTAATATCATCCCATCAAATAATGCATTTACATGCAGATAAGATGCCGGTTGGAAAAGGAGAGAAAGTGGATGCTTTTAAGCTCAACACAATTGATGCCCTGCAGGGTGATGTTTTGTATCTTTATACAGACGGATATGCCGATCAGTTTGGTGGACCAAAAGGAAAAAAATTCAAGTATAAGCAGCTCGATGAATTGTTGCTTTCCATTTCTGGGAGAGATATGGGTGAACAAGAACAAATTCTGGATCAGAGATTTGAAGAATGGAAGGGAGAGCTGGAACAAGTTGATGACGTTTGTATCATAGGCATTCGCCTATAATTTGCAAGTCATAGGTGCTCGGTTCTAATTGTCTTTTTTTATTGTTTCTATGTAAAGATCCTCTACTTTTTTCCTGGCCCAGGG
>DASWXS010000451.1:0-5371 GCA_036405375.1 Bacteroidia bacterium | reverse complement strand
TTTCCGCTTAATCCTGCTCTATACAGCAATACATAATTAGATGCTGTTCCCGGACCGCCGCTAATACCTGCGTCGCTAAAATCAAATTCAATATCTGCTGCTATAGCTGTTGAAGTATTTGTTACATCTACATACCATATCCTTTCCCATCTCGCATTGTTTGTGCCGGTCATCCCTCCCACATCTATACGATTTTCCCAGTTGGCTGGTGCCTTATTTCCTACCAGAAGATAATCTCCATTATCAAGTCCTGAATTGGCTGTAATTTTTAATCCCCTGGAAACAGAAGCATCAAAATCAGTATTACTTCCACTAACCTCCTTCCCTATCCCTGCCACATCAAAATCGTAATTTCCATTGGCTGCGTTATCACCCGCATACTTGTCGTTTTTGAGAAGAGCAATATCGTATTTTGCAGAAAGATAATTGTAAATAATGGTTTGAGGAGCAACAGCAAGGGCTGTTCTGTACAATATGAGTTCGGAGATATATCCTGAAAAAGGCCTGTCGTCAGACGCGTGAGTAGCGCCTATCACAAGAGGCGATGATTTATCGGGTACTGTGGAGCTGCTCTCAGTTGATATTTTCCGGGTTGAATCACCTTCCGTTAATTTACTTCGTGATGTACTCGTAAGTGATCCATCAAAGCCGAAACCGACCAGGTAATTGGTGTTTACCGCATAAGCATTAGTTCCATTAAAACGGTTACCGAGACCATCTATATCAAGATGAAGGTAATTGGATGAATAAAAAAAGAACATAAAGGCCTCATCCGTATCTATACTGGTTCGTTTCGAAACGATACATCTTGCTTCACCGTTTAGGTTCTTCATACGCAAAACCGAAAAGGTAGTATATCCCGCTGTATTATCAAGAATGGCATTATCCGGGGCCGTCAAGTAGTCGTTTTGCCCGGCAGTAGTGCTGTTGTCAAACTCTATTGCAGGCATCCCGTTCATCAGTGAGCTTTTATAGGTTGGCCGCTGGGCCGCTGTAGACTGAGACACATTAACACCATTACCCGACTGATCGTTCCAGCTGGAGATTGCTGCACCATCTGTTGTAGTTGACGTTCCTGCATTTGCCTTCAGCCAAAGAACATTGTGTGTACTTGTTCCTACTCCAGCCGGTCCCGACTGTGAAAACAGCCTGGTCGAAATGCCTATCCATAAAATAACAATCGCTAATCCCTTCATAAAACTTAAATCGACATTGAAATTAATTGTTTATACAATAAGATTTATTAAAAAATAGGCGAAAAGGGGAATTTCTATGACAAAACAGGTTATTGAAAAGCCCATAAGTAACACATTAATATACAGCCAAATGCTAATTAAAATTAAGATTTCACTTATTAATCCTGTCAATACAACTTTTACTATGATTAATTACCCATTTTCAACAAACCATCGTAGGAATCGGGCTGTTACTTTTTTCCTATCTTTATAGCCCTAAACTCAAAATATAAAAATAATCCGTTATATGAAACTATTACAAGGAAAAACAGCCCTTATTACCGGTGCGTCAAGAGGCATTGGGAAAGGAATTGCTATGAAATTTGCAGAACAAGGTGCTAACGTTGCTTTTACATTTTTAAGCTCAGTAGAAAAAGCAAAAGCCCTGGAAGCTGAATTAGCTGCTCATGGAATTAAAGCCAAGGGATATCAAAGCGATGCTGCTGATTTTAAAGCTGCCGATGAGCTGGTAAATAGTGTAGTTGCTGATTTCGGAACCATAGATATTTTAGTGAACAACGCAGGTATTACACGCGATACTTTGTTGATGCGCATGAGCGAACAGCAATGGGACGAAGTAATAAATGCCAACTTAAAATCAGTATTCAACTTAACCAAAGCAGTTCAGCGCCCTATGCTGAAAGCGCGTTATGGTTCAATCATTAACATGAGCTCCGTAGTAGGTATAAAAGGAAATGCAGGGCAAGCTAATTATGCTGCTTCTAAAGCAGGTATCATTGGTTTCAGCAAATCGGTTGCTTTGGAATTAGGATCACGTAATATTCGTTGCAATGTTATCGCTCCCGGTTTTATTGAAACAGAAATGACCGGGGCACTCGATGAAAAAACCGTTCAGGGCTGGAGAGACAGCATTCCTTTGAAACGTGGAGGTACTGCAGAAGATGTTGCCAATTTAACTTTGTTTTTGGCAAGTGATATGAGTGCATACATTACCGGGCAAACAGTTAATGTTTGTGGTGGTATGCTAACCTAATAAATTTTGAATGATGAATTCTGAATGATGAATTACCAGGAATGGTAATTCATCGTTTTTATATGTGTTAAGTTCTGTGGGGATCTTTTTGTTTGAAATAATTACGCAATATTCGCTTTGGTTCGTGCCGCTATGCCTGGCAGCCGGGCTATTGCTTGCGTATGTATTATATCGCACATCACCCAAAAATGACGAATTAAGCAAAGCGGTTAAGTGGCTATTATTTTCTTCGCGTACATTATTGATCGCTGCTCTCTGTTTTTTTCTTTTGAACCCATTGATCAAGAAGATGGTAAATGAAAAAGAAAAACCGATCATATTGGTTGCACAGGATAATTCTTCTTCCCTTCTGAATGCTAAAGATTCTGCACTTATAAAAACAGGATTCATTAAAAACCTGAAATCAGTTGCAAACGAGCTTTCCGATAAATATGATGTAAAATTTTACCGTTTCGATAATAAAACAGAGATGAACGACACCATTAATTTTAAAGGAAAAGAAACAGATTACAGTTCGTTGTTTAATGAGATAGAAAACAATTACACCAACCGGAATGTTGGAGCGCTTATACTTGCCAGTGATGGTTTGTACAACAAGGGCAGCAACCCTGTGTATGGGGCAGAAAAGCTAAAATTTCCGGTATACACTATTGCTTTAGGTGATACCACTACACTACGCGATGCGATGGTAAAAAAGGTAGATCACAACGATGTGGCTTATCTTGGAAACAAATTCCCGGTTGAAATAACCATTGACGCTAAAAAACTGGGCGGGAAAGCCAGCACTGTTACTATAAGCAAACAGGGTAACAAGGTTGCCGAACAAAAAATAAACTTCAGTGGAAATGAATTTACCAAAACACTTAGCTTTCTCCTGGATGCTGACAAACCTGGCGTGCAGAAATATTCAGTGTATCTTACTCCATTAACGGAAGAACAAAACAAAATCAATAACAGCCAGCCATTTGTAATTGAAGTGATAGATACACGTGAAAAGATAGCTATTATAAGTGGTGCACCTCATCCTGATGTTGCAGCTATAAAAGAGAGTATTGAAGAAAACCAAAATTATGAAGTTGAGGCCTTTATTGCTTCAGATTTCAATGCTTCTGTTAAACCCTACAGCCTGGTTATACTAAATCAACTACAGGTCAATTCCCCTGCGGGCACACGGATCATGAACGATCTCGCGGCTAACAATACTTCCTATTTTTTATTATCAGCTTTTGGCGGCGACAAAATTCCGGGAGTGAATGTACAGGCCGTTAATCTTAAATACAATGACGCGGAAGCTATTGTAAACAAATCATTCTCCCTATTTACAATCTCAGAAGAGTTTACAAAATACAGTAAGGATTTTCCTGCAGTGAAATCAGTGCTGGGGAATTATTCAATCACCAACTCTTCATCTGTTTTTCTTTATCAGCGTATTGGTGTAGTAGAAACTGAAAACCCGTTATTATTATTCAACACGAATGGGGAACAAAAATCGGGGGTATTTTTGGGAGATGGTTTGTGGAGATGGAAATTACGTGATTTCGCCGACCATGAAAATCATAACATGTTTAATGAACTGATCTCAAAAATTATTCAATACCTGAGTGTAAAAGCCGATAAAAGTTTCTTTCGTGTAAAAACAAAAAAGATTGTAAATGAAAATGAAGAGGTTGAACTGGAAGCCGAAGTTTACAATAATAGTTACGAGCTGATCACGGATCCGGAAGTTACAATTGTAATTACCAATGAGAATGATAAAAAATTTAATTATACTTTCAGTAAAACAGGATTGGGATACCGTTTGAATATAGGGATTCTCCCTCCCGGCGAATATAGTTACAAAGCAACCACCAATAACGGTACAAAAGCCCAGGAACAGAAAGGATTTTTTACTGTGAAAGAAATTGTAGCGGAAAAAATAAACGCAGTTGCAGATCATCATTTATTGAACCAGCTTTCCATAAAATCAAACGGAAAATTATTTTATGCAAACCAGCTGAACCAATTAAAGGATCTTCTTCAAAACAACGAAAACATAAAAACGATCACGTATTCACATAAAGATGTGAAAGACCTGATCGATATGAAAATCATTTTCTTTTTGCTGCTTGCCTTATTAAGTCTCGAATGGTTTGTTCGTAAACGGAACGGGCTTTATTAAAAGGCATTTTAACAGTAGTTGTGAATAAACCAGCACTATCTCCTCCTGAATAAAATTTTCTCAAACTGAGAAAAATCTGCGGCAGCTATGCTTCAAAATCAATCACATAACTTCGGGTATTCGATTTGCACTTCTGTTGGTGTATAACGATAAAACTTTAGAACTCATGAAAACATTTTTTAAATACGCAACACTGTTAATTTTTGCACTGTCGCTTTCATCGCATTTAAATGCGCAGGTGAAATTTGGTTTAAAAGCAGGTATGAATTACTCAACTATGTATGATGAAGAAACACCGATAGGATTTAATGCCAGTCCTAAAGCTGGTTTTGCCGGAGGTGCTTTTTTGTCTATTCCAATCATACCGTTTATTGGTATTCAACCCGAAGCCATGTTCTCACAAAAAGGATATATCGCGCGTGGCGACAATTACGAATATTCCCTGACTACTAACCACCTCGACCTTCCTATTTTACTAAAACTAAAACCTCTTCCTTTCTTACATATTGTAGGAGGACCTATGTATTCATATACACTAAGTCGTGAAGACAAGATTACATCTGATGGACGCTCAGTTATTCAGCACGAGGATTTCGATAACAGTAACCTAAGAAAGAATACATTAGGCGCAATAGGTGGGCTCGACCTTAATTTCAGCAGGATTGTTGTTTCAGGAAGGGCCGGTTGGGATTTGACAAATAATAACGGAGATGGCTCTTCAACTGAACCACGTTACAAGAATTTTTTCACCCAGGCAACTGTAGGCTTCCGTTTCTGATCAATAAAAAAAGAATCACTATGATCCGGCGTTACCATATATTAAAGCTGCTCTGTATTACCTTGGTTTACCTACTGATAAGCAATTGCAAAGTACACAGAAATAAAAACACACATATTGCGTTTAAGCAGGCGACTATAATACGCAGTAACACCGGTGACACCATAGCGAAAGTAAAACAGCCATGATAGGTCATGGCTGTTTTT
>DASWXS010000450.1:0-2858 GCA_036405375.1 Bacteroidia bacterium | reverse complement strand
GAACGGTCCTGTGCAGAAATACCCGTTGTGCAACCATGCCCCAGCAGGTCGATAGAAACGGTAAATGCGGTTTCATGCGCAGCAGTATTTTTACGCACCATTAAACCAAGATCAAGTTCTTTTGCTTTTTCTTCAGTAATGGAAACACAGATCAAACCTCTTCCGTGTGTAGCCATAAAGTTAACAACCTCAGGGGTAATATTCCGGGCAGCTGTAATAAAATCGCCTTCATTTTCCCTGTCTTCATCATCCACCACAATAAGCAGTTTTCCTGCTTTTATATCTTCAATAGCTTCTTCTATTGTATTTAGCTTAAATTCCATCCTGCAAATTTACGGATTTGTTTGCAAATCAACTGTTTTACATAGCAATAATCAGGTATTCTAACCTACTGTTTTAAACAGCTTGCCGATTCAACCGCAGCTAAAACAGGCTTGTCGGCTCAAATTTTGAACTGGTCTTTTTTAACGGTTTTACACCGCCAATTTGGAAATTAAAATCGCAAATCTTACTCCATAGCTGGTTTATTAGCTTTACTTATACTTACTTTGCGGAATCTGCAAATGAGCACTCGTCAGAACGAATATAAAAAAGCACTTGCCATCGGAAAACTTGGTTTTTGGGAATGGAACGCCATTACCAATGTTACGTATTGGGGTGATGAGAAATTCCAGCTTTTTGGTTACGAGCCACAGGAGTTTGAAATGACCTTCGACAATGCTTTCAAAACCATGCATCCTGGCGACGTTGAACGAGTATTGGCCCTACTGCAACAAAAAATGCTTACAGAACATAGTTTTGACTACGAATATCGTGGATTGCATAAAAACGGGAGCATTTTGAATATTTGGGTGAGGGTAGAGGTGATTCGTGATGATAATAGCAGAGCGATCGGGTTATCAGGAATCAGCCAGGACATTACGGATAGAAAACAACTGGAAGAAAAGATCACTAAAATGAATGTTTCTTTGGAAGACATTATAGAACAACGTACCAAAGAACTTCAGCTAAAAATAAGGGAGAACGAATTACTCGTAAAAGAAATGCATCACCGGGTGAAAAACAACCTGCAGGTGATTTCCAGTATTTTGCGCTTACAGTCGGATTATCTTGAAGATACATTGGCAGTTACGTCGTTGGAAGAATGTGTGTCGCGTATTAAATCTATGGCGCTTATTCATGAATCGCTTTATTCAAAGAATAACCTTTCTTCTATTGATGTAAAACTGTATTTCCAGCAGCTGCTGGATTACCATATTCATGAAGAGCACAACATAAAAACAGTACTTAAACTTCCGGAGCTATTGATGGACATTGAGAAAATGATCCCTCTTGGAATGATTGTTAACGAACTTGTTTCCAATTCACTTAAGCACGCTTTTGTTTCTGCTACAGATCCAACTATCCTGCTTGATATCGAGCAAAAGGGTGGCGGCATTTCAGTAAGCTACAAGGACAACGGAAAAGGCTTCAATATTTTTGAGCCACGGACCAAAGCATCCTTCGGACTTGACCTGATCAATACTTTGTTCGACGATCTTCAAACAGAGCCTGAATTCCCAATACTTGAAAAAGGATTTGGAATCGATTTCTCCATAAAACTGTAAGTTTTGTTCACTCATTTTAGTAATGCTTCTTAAACTTTTCCGGTCAAAAGTTTATATTCGCCTATCCAATTTTTGATTTCGATGCACTACAAATTTTACATTAAAAACCCGGCAGCTCATTACCTGTATATTGATCTGACCATAAGCAATAACACTAAACAGGAACTACAATTACAGTTGCCAGCCTGGAGACCGGGCAGGTATGAACTTGGCAACTTTGCTAAAAACATCAAGAAGTTTGATGCTTTTAACGAAAAGGGGGAACTGTTGGAATGGACAAAGCTGAATAAAGATTTGTGGTCGGTTAATACAAATGGTGCTTCAACAATAAAAGTAACTTACAGCTATTTTGCATCTGAACTAAATGCGGGATCAACCTATGTAGACAGCACGCAGCTATACTGCAATCCTGTTAATTGTTGCATGTATGTACCGGATAGGATGGAAGAGGAACATCGCATTGAACTCGTTATACCGGAAAACTACTCTGTTGCTGCTTCATTGAAAAAAGAATCAGGCACTACACTGGTTGCAAAAGATTTTCATGAACTGGCCGATTCCCCTTTTATTGCCAGCTCACAATTACAAACACATAGCCTTGATATTGATTCAAGAAAATTTTATTTGCACTTTAATGGTGAATGTAATCCTGATCATGAAAAACTGGAAAAAGATTTTATACCATTCATTAAAGAGTGTATTGCTTTTTACAAAGGCATACACGTTGAGGAATATCATTTCCTGTTCCAGATTCTTCCGTTCAAATTTTATCATGGCGTAGAACATATACATAGTACTGTTATTGCACTGGGCCCGGGATACAATTTACACGATGGAAAAACCTATGAAGACCTGTTAGGTGTAAGTTGCCACGAATTGTTCCATACCTGGAACGTAAAAACCATTCGTCCCGCAGAAATGTTGCCTTACGATTATACCAAAGAAAATTATGCCCGCACGGGTTATATTTATGAAGGAGTAACTACTTATTACGGTGATAAATTGTTGTATACTTCAGGAGTGTTTACTGAGCACCAGTATTTTGAGACCCTGGAAGAACGATTGAATAAGCATTTCCATAATTTTGGCCGCTTTAATTTATCGCTTACCGAATCATCGTGGGAAAACTGGCTGGATGGATATGCTCCCGGAGCACCTTATCGTAAAGTATCTATTTACGACGAAGGCAATTTAGTTGCATTTATGCTGGATGTAATGATTATGGAAGCAACAGGAAATAAAAAGGACCTG
>DASWXS010000449.1:0-2590 GCA_036405375.1 Bacteroidia bacterium | reverse complement strand
TAGCGTTTCTGACCCTTGTTAAGTAGTCTGCAATTGTATCTGTCATTTTATTTGTTTTATATCTTATCCCGACTTTACGACAGGATAATTATACATTAATACTCTACTCTTTTTCCTATCCCCGATTTTTTGGGAATGCAAAGATAGGAAATTTTTATTCGCTTTTGTTAAAAACTTTAGCGAATTAACTGATTACCAGCTTGACTTGGTTACACCCGGGATTTTACCGAATGATGCCATTTCGCGGAAAGTAACACGGCTGATGCCGAAAGTACGCATATATCCACGTGGACGACCGGTTAATTTACAACGGTTACGCATACGCACCGGGCAAGAGTTTTTAGGTAATTTCTGAAGGTCAGAATAGTTACCGGCTGCCTTAAGTGCTGCACGTTTCTCAGCGTATTTTGCTACTAAATTTGCCCTTTTTACTTCACGGGCTTTCATTGATTCTTTTGCCATCTTGTCGAGCTTCTATTTATTTTTTTGCATTTTTGAATGGGAAACCAAACTCAGTTAACAAAGTATGAGCTTCTTTATCAGTTTTCGCTGTAGTAACGAAAGTGATGTCCATACCATTGATTTTGCTGATTTTGTCGATATCGATCTCCGGGAAGATGATCTGCTCAGTAACACCTAAAGTGTAGTTACCGTGTCCATCAAATCCTTTATCGTTGATTCCTTTGAAATCACGGATACGTGGTAGCGCAGAAGAGATCAACCTATCTAAAAATTCGTACATGTGGTTACCACGCAATGTAACACGTACACCGATAGCAACTCCTTTACGAAGTTTGAAGTTAGAGATATCTTTTGTTGAATATGTTGGAACTGCTTTCTGACCAGAAATAGTAGTCATTTCTTTCACAGCATTCTCAATGATCTTTTTATCCGCTACAGCATCACCTAACCCCTGGTTAAGACATATCTTTTTCAATTCCGGAACTTGCATTACGGTTGAATAAGCGAATTTTTCTTTTAGAGATTTTTTGATCTCAGTTCTGAATTTTGTTTTCAGACGCGGTTCGTAAGTAGTAGCCATTATTTGATTACCTCCTTAGTTTTTTTAGCGATTCTTTCTACTTTACCGGTTTTCTCGTTTACCTGACGACCAACACGTGTAACTTTTCCTCCAACAACTAACATTAAGTTAGAAATGTGGATAGAACCTTCTTGTTTAACAATCCCTCCGTTAGGGCTTTTTGCGTTAGGTTTAGTGTGTTTAGAAATCATATTCACACCTTCTACTACCGCGCGCATTTTTTTCACGTCGATAGATACGATTTTTCCCTCCTGGCCTCTTGCGTTGCCGGAGATAACCTTAACTAAATCGTCTTTTTTTAATTTCAGCTTCATTGCCTGGTTCCTCTTTTAATTTTAAAGCACTTCTGGTGCAAGTGAAATAATCTTCATGAATTGTTTATCGCGCAACTCTCTTGCTACCGGCCCGAAAATACGCGTTCCGCGGATTTCGTCATCAGCCTTTAAAAGAACTGCTGCATTGTCGTCGAAACGGATGTATGAACCATCCTGGCGACGAATTTCTTTTTTCGTTCTTACGATTACAGCTTTACTTACTGTACCTTTTTTCACGTTTCCTGAAGGAAGAGCGTGTTTCACAGTAACAACAACTTTATCACCAATTGAAGCGTAACGTTTACGTGTTCCACCTAGTACGCGGATCACCAACACTTCTTTAGCACCACTGTTATCAGCAACTGTTAATCTTGATTCGTTCTGTATCATTTTGTCTTAAATACTTTAAAAAATTATTTAGCTTTTTCTACGATCTCAACAAGTCTCCAGCATTTTGTTTTGCTCAAAGGACGAGTTTCCATGATCTTTACGGTATCCCCTATTCCACACTCATTTTTTTCATCATGAGCAACGAACTTGGTACTCTTCTTCACGAATTTTCCGTATTTAGGGTGTTTTACCTTACGCTCAACATTAACAACAATGGATTTTTCCATTTTGTTGCTGGTAACTACCCCAATTCTTTCTTTTCTTAAATTTCTTTCCATTGTGGCCTATTATTTTGATGCTTGTTGTTTTTTAGTTAATTCAGTGCTTAAGCGAGCGATTGTTTTGCGCGCTTCACGAATTTTCATCGGGTTTTCAACCGGAGAAACTGTATGGTTAATCTTCATTTTGTTGATAACCGCCTTCTCTTCTTTTATTTTCTCTCTTAGGTCATTTACCGAAAGAGCAACTATATCTTTGTTTTTCATGATTCAGTTTTTTTAAAGGATTATGCTTCTGTTTCAACAAAATCTCTGCGTACTACAAACTTAGTACACACCGGTAGTTTCTGAGCTGCCAGGCGCAATGCTTCTTTTGCAACTGCTAAAGGAACTCCTTCAGCTTCAAAGATCATACGACCTGCTTTAACCGGAGCAACCCAATATTCAGGAGCACCTTTACCTTTAGCCATACGAACCTCTGCCGGTTTTTTGGTGATTGGTTTGTCTGGGAAAATACGGATCCAGATCTGACCTTCCCTTTTCATGAAACGTGTTACTGCAACACGGGCAGCTTCAATCTGACGAGCTGTAACCCAGCATTCTTCTGTTGCTTTGATGCCGAATGA
>DASWXS010000448.1:0-14323 GCA_036405375.1 Bacteroidia bacterium | reverse complement strand
CTTCAACCCATCTTATTGCAACAGATGTATAATTTAGATAAGTAGAAAACATAGGATTAAAAGTAATTCTCTTGCGCCAAATGCCTCCATATAAAACAGAATCAACAGTATTAACCTTCACGTATTTGTACACAGGTGTATTAGTTGAATCGTATCGTTGGAAAAGAAAGCTGTCTACCGGGGTTAAATTAAAGTCATATACGATGCTCATATTAGTCAGAGTAGAGCCGAAGAAAACCTTATTCGAATCGTGTAAATAGTATCCAACAAAATTAAAATTGAGAGGATCAATAGGTTGAACAGTTGTATTCGGAAAAGTTTTCCTGTAAACCTTTTGATATATTTTATTATTATCTATTGTGTCACCTTCAACCCGCTGATATTCGTGACGATAAGTGGGCGGATTAAACATGGGATTTCCATTATAATTCCAATCATATACATACCAGTAGCAAGTATCAGCAAAAAACTTCCCATTGCTTTGAGCTTGTGTTACACTATAGCATAACATAAACAGGATAATTAGTTTTTTCATAGTGTGGTTTTAGTCTTGTATCAATACCTTCTTTTTCACATACCCTTTATCGCTCAATACAAATATAAAATAAATACCAGGAGATAATTGACTTACATCAGCTTTGTAGGTATTGGCATTTACATAATGCATTTCTGTATTAACTTGTTTACCACTCATATCATACAGTACCGGCTTGCCTGAAAAACGCATTTGAGTGCTTTGTACATACATGACGTCATTTGCAGGTTGCGGGCTTACAAGCAGTTCATTCTCGGGTTTGCTTAAATCTTCTATACCAACTGTACTATATAATTTAAATCCCCAATATTCAATATCGGGATTGTTAGTGCTAAAGTCTTTTACTCTTAAGTAAATGCTATCGTTAGCATATAATTTCCCGGAGGCAGCGGCTGAAACGGCCCATGGTTCATAACCAACAAAGGTACTATCGGCCTGGACTAAAATTGCCCAGGGTTGGTGATTTTCAGTGTGATTGGTAAAACACGAATCACTTTGGTAAATCGCGGGAGCATAAATAGGATGAGGTGTTAAATGCAGAATGCCGGGGCACATATTACTTTGCAATGCAGAATGGGACATTATTACGGAATACTTACCGAGCACATAATTAATGTAGGATTGGCTCATTACCTCAGAGGCAACAAACATGTAAAATATGAATGCCAGATATACTCTCATGTTTAATAACCAATAAGCACTTTCTTCTTTACATATCCTTTATCGCTCAATACAAATATAAAATAAATACCAGGAGATAATTGACTTACATCTGCCTTATACGTATTTGCATTTACATGCTGCATTTCTATATCAACTTGTTTGCCATTCATATCATACAGTATAGGCTTGCCTGTAAAATGCATTTGTGTACTTTGTACATACATGATGTCGTTTGCAGGTTGCGGGCTTATAAGCAGTTCATTCTCGGGTTTGCTTAAATCTTCTATACCAATTGTACTATATAGTTTAAACCCCCAATATTCAATGTCGGGATTGTTAGTACTAAAGTCTTTTACTCTTAAGTAAATACTATCGTTAGCGTATAACTTACCGGAGGCAGCAGCAGCAGCGGTCCAGGGCTCGTAACCTATAAATGTTGAATCAGCTTGTACCAAAATAGCCCAGGGCTGTGAATTTTGAGAATTATTAATAGAACAGGAATCTATCTGATAAACCGTTGGTGTGTATATTGGATGAGGGAACAAATCCAAAATCCCTGGGCAATTGTTTATAGCATTGGAATATGAAATCACAACATTATATCTGCCAACAACAGAATTAATGTAAGATTGGCTCATTACCTCAGAGGCAACAAACATGTAAAATATGAATGCCAGATATGTTCTCATGTTTAATAACCAATAAGCACTTTCTTCTTCACATATCCTTTATCGCTCAATACAAATATAAAATAAATGCCCGGCTGCAGTTGGCTTACGCCTGCTCTATAGGTATTGGCATTTACATACTGCATTTCTATATCAACCTGTTTGCCATTCATATCATACAGTATAGGCTTGCCTGTAAAATGCATTTGTGTACTTTGTACATACATGAGGTCATTTGTAGGTTGTGGACTGACAAGTAGTTCATTCTCGGGTTTGCTTAAATCCTCTATACCAATTGTACTATATAGTTTAAACCCCCAATATTCAATATCTGGGTTGTTAGTGCTAAAATCTTTTACTCTTAAGTAAATGCTATCGTTAGCATATAGCTTGCCGGTGGCTGCTGCTGCTACAGTCCAGGGCTCATAACCAATAAAGGTAGTGTCGGCACGTACTAAAATATCCCAAGGCTGAGCGTTTTGTCCATGATTAATAAAACACGAGTCTCCTTGAAAAACACAGTCAGGATAAAATTGATTCGGAATTAAATCTAAGATACCAACACATGGGCCTGTAAAGGATGAAGAGTTTGACATAAGTACGTTGTAACGGCCTATAACATAATTAATATAGGATTGGCTATTAACGACCAATCCTATAAAAACAAACCCTGTTATAAAAAAATATTTTTTCATTGTATTAATTTTGTGGAGTTGATTTTAGTTTGGTAAAATTGACAGGAGGTGGATTGGGATGTTCCGACATTTTCTCGAAACTTTGTCCTTCCCAGCAGGTCCATACATCTATCAGCGTTTCCATATTATTTCCAATTTCTACGCCTTCCTGTAATAAAACATATTCGGTACCTAAAGCACTAATCTTTCCATTGTTGAAATTTGCTGTACAACCGCTTCCACCTATGCTCAGGTTTTTATAGATCTTACTATTAAAAGCAGAAGCCGTTATATTGCAATAACTCTTGGCCGTATCACATGCCAACTTAGGTTGCCATACTTTAATATAATCAATTTCCCAAGTGGGAAAATCGGTAAGCGAATCTACTGTCGTGCAAAAGTTAGTGGCTTCCAATCCCAAATCTACTATAATAGGCATAGGAAGAAGGTATTGGTTTGTATCATACTGATTTAGGGTTCTTCGCTGGAAGACGCCATCTAAATAAAAACTAATGCTATCCGGCGTCCAGTTGCAGGCCGTTGTATGCCACTGAGAAAGATCAACATTTTGCTGTAAACTAACAGGAATAGGATCATCACTAATTCCCTTAATTGAATCCCATCCTGCATCCACATGTACATTATTGGTGAACCTCCCTTGCCTCCCATCGACTTCAAAAATATCCAATTCGCTGTGTGGAGTAGGATCATTGGCATACATCCAAAAATTTACGCTATAACCGTTATGCGGATTAGGTGTCCATCCCGGAATTCGATAACGCATTTCGATATAGCCGAATTTTATTTTCTCTTTGCTTAACAGCATACCACTACTGTACTTGTAGGGCACAAGGTCCTTTTGCAAGCATTTGTTCGAAGGCATCCACCCTTCAGGACTTAAACCCAACATAGAACATTCAGTGGAAGGATAATCATACCATTTCCATCGCCAACCTATGGTGGTGTCGTTTAGAGCAATTAGTTTGCAGGTTCCACTATCAATAATACGGTTCTTGGTCTCAAAAGGATGAACACTAATGTTGACCTGATCCTGTATAATACCGCACCAACCGGTAACCGTATCAGAAGAATAAAAATTACCGGCGCCCCAGGTATAGTAACAATTCCATTTAGAAGTATCCATATAAGGTCCCGTAGAAAAATTCTCAATAAACACTGAATCATAAACCGGGTTGGTGTAAGGCAACTGCGAGTGGCCCTTTGTGCACAACAATGTTGTTATTAGCAAGAGCAGACACTTTAGTTTATTATAGTTATAATAAAAACGCATGGCTTCGATTATTGAGTTAATATCATTTTCTTTGTATCCACTTCCACATCATTCACCACGAGTGTATAATAATACATACCCGGCTGTAGGTCGCTGCCACTGATGGTAACATTACCCTTACCAGGGATCTTAACAGGAATGGTCTTTAATAATTTTCCATTCATGTCGAAAATCAAAATACTTCCTTTGCCTTCATCTACAACACTATATTCAATAACCGTTTCCTTGCTGAAGGGGTTGGGTTTATTTTGCGCGAGCCAGTTTACGGAGCTGTTTAGGGTTTCATTGTTTGATGTTTGTATGTTTGAGTCTTCAGGTTGTGCAGTTGTACGATTAGTACTTGTTCCTGTTTTTTTTGTACAACAAGTATTTACATCTGTTTTGAGCTGGGTAATTTCAGCATGTTGTTCCTTTAATGCCTGTATCAAAAGTCCCACAAGCATTTCGTAACTCACCGCTTTGGTTCCGTTATGAATTGTTTTCACTGCCTGCGGAGCAACAAGCTCTATTTCCTGGGCAATTACTCCCATGTGTTCTTTCGCTCCTTCAAATGCGTCAGGATTTCGTTTTTCTTCTTTCAGCTTGTAAGTAACTCCACGGATCCGGTTTATTTTGCTCATCGCACTGTCGATGGTATGCACCTCTTCTTTTATATTCATATCCGATCCTATGTAATTACCTGCAGAGTATATCCAGCCAGAACCGGCAACATAAAAGCGCGTAGTATCGTTGAGGTATTTAACCAGGTAATTGAAAGAGTTGGCTTTGTTTGTAGTAGTTGAAACAGAAGCAGCCCAATCATTGGTATGGTTCACTTCAAAACGTGCTGCCAGGTAGTCGCCGTTTGTTGCAACCACTTTCAGTTTTTCGTAGGCACTTATGGATGTTGTACCTATCATAACCTGCCCGGAGGAGTTGATACGCATTCTTTCGCTTCCACCGGTTACAAAACCAAGCAGGTCGGATCCGGGCCTGTAGAATCCAGTGTTGGCATCACTGTTCCAGCTGAAATCGGGTGTTGAAGCAGCAGAAGATGTATTGCTGTTTAAGATCTGCCCGCTGCTATTGAAACGAAATTTCTCCGAACCGCCTACTGTTATCCCGATCACATTGGAAGCCGGATGGAAAATGCCGGTTTGATCGTTGTTGTACCATGTATAATCAGGATTGGAGGCCCCTGAATAGGTATTTAATCCGCGGATGTGAGCACTGGATGTAATGGTGCTATTGGTGGCTGCAATGGTGAGGTTTCCGGCTAATTGTAATTTGGATGCAGTTGCAGGAGTTGTGGTTGCACCCATAAGGATGTTACCACCCGGAAATATTTTTATCTGTGCGTTAAGGTTGTGAACTAATGATATGCATGATAAGATGATCATGAGGTTTTTAAAAGATGTCATAGGACGTTAAAGTAAATTTAGTGAATAATGATGAATTGTGCAATATATGCCGTAATTATTGCCGCGGTTTTCCCGAACATTTACTGTTACAAATGGGAAAACAGCAACATAACATACCGGAAGATTTCCTCCGGAAGGCAGGAGAACGAATCAGGGAACTCCGTATTAAAGCAGGTTACAACAGCTACGAAACGTTTGCGCTTGATCACAACCTCGATCGCAAGCAATACTGGCGGATGGAAAACGGATCGAACACTACACTCCGTTCACTGTATAAAGTAATGAAGCTTCATAAAAAGTCTCCAAAGGAATTTTTCTCCAAAGGATTCGACGAGCTATGAGCTATCGGCCCTGATGCGATATGTATAAAGAACGGACCCAAACACCGGTAAAATCAATGATCTGTAAGCATGCGCATGCATAAGCCGGGATATGGGTAGTTTGGAAAACAATGTAAATGTATATTATTTTTATACAAATGTATAATAAAAATATACAAAACGTCAAATCGTATGTAAAATTTTTTTGACCATGAAGTTCTTTTCTTGTAGCCTCAATGAGCAGGCACATCGGAAATATTGTGGAGAAGGCAGTGAGGAAGAGCGGTTTTCCTATCAGCAAACTGGCAAAACGGGTTGGATACACCCGCCAGCACATGTATAATCTTTTTCAACAGGCTAAGGTAGACCTGTTGTTGGTAGAGGAAATAGGGAAGGTAATTGGTTACGATTTCGCGGAAGAGATTGTTGCCCTTAAAAAATATACGCAAACGGAAAATAGAAACGACATAACTGTAAACGAATCTGTCGAATACTATGTGCTGGAGAAAAAATATATTGCTTTATTGGAAGAGCATAACAGGCTGCTGAAGGAGTATGCAGGTTTGTTGAAGAAAATGAAGAAGTGAGTTATGTATGGGAGAAAAGTACCAGGGGTGCGACATCTCCGGCATCCGCTTTTTTGAGGGCGGTTATATAATTATTTCTGACCTCGTTATTTTTATTGAGATCTTTAGCTCCCCAGCTAAACACCGGGGTTGAAAAAACATGAGTAATAATAATGTCAGCTATAAGTCTTGAATGTCGGCCATTTCCATTCGGAAAACAATGAATACTTACAATTCTGTGTTTGTAGCGAATAGCAATTTCTTCGTCCGGATATGTTTTATTCGCTATCCAGAAGATAAGATCATCATTTAACTGTTTTAGTAAAGTACCTACCTGTTGCCAGTTGCAGCCAATATTCTTATTTGAATGTCTGAATTCTCCTGCCCATTTCCACACTTCACCATACATTTTATAATGTAATTCTTTTATAAAATCTTCGCTTGCTATTTTAGCGGGTTTGAATTTCCGAGATAGTGTCCATTCGATCGCCTTTTCAATGTTCTGCTGCTCGAACTCATCTAACTCTTTTCTTGTACTTATGGTTTTAATAAGTAAGCCCTGGCTCTCTTCTTCATCCAAAGGAGTTTGGCCCTTTTCATATTCTATTTTTAATCCCATAAATACTTAGGCAATTTATTCTTTATTTCTTCTGTTTTATTTTTTATTGCCTTATTTATTCTTTCATTGGAGTTTTCCTGGTCTTCTAATTTCATGTTTTGTGATGTCCGCATTACAATTTCAATTGCTTTTTCATGAGCTTTTCTTTCGATCATTTTTTCAATGCTTTCGTTTTTAGGAACGAAACCGTAAACAAATTGCATGTCGAGTGCATTTGCTGTTTCTCTTAAAGAGTTAAGAGTAATTGAACCGCTTATTTCACGTTCTTCTATTTCTTTCACACTTTGCGCAGAAATACCTAACCTGTTTCCAAGTTGCCTGAGAGTCATTTTCATGGCAACACGAATAGAGTTAATCCAACCTTTGTGAGGAGATGTTATATTTTGTATAGGTTTGAAATCAGAGAGTTTTTTATCTATCTGATCAATTAGCAACCTATGTTTTTGGATATTCATGCGTTTTATAATACAAATTTAAGGATATAACCTGATAATTCAAAAATTATTTTAAGGTTATTGCCTGATTTTACTTAATTGTTTTTAAGGTTATATCCTTAAAAATATAACAGACAATCTATAAAACAAATGAATATAAAAAAACCAACATTTACTTTCCAATCATCTTCTTGATCTCGTTCAGCTTCATTAAAGCCTCAACCGGGGTAAGCGTGTTGATGTCAGTTTTCAGGATTTCCAGTCGGATGTTTTGAAGAATAGGATCATCGAGCTGGAAGAAACTTAATTGCAGGTCAGATTCAGCAGTTATTTTAGAAGCATTATTATTGCCTTCCGCCAATTCAGCTTCGTGTTCTTTTTCCAGTTTTTTCAGGATCTGCTCGGCACGTTCCACCACTGCTTTCGGCATACCTGCCATACGCGCAACATGAATACCAAAACTGTGCTCGCTGCCGCCTTCTGCCAGTTTACGCAGGAAAATTATTTTATTGTTGAGCTCCTTCACGCTCACATTAAAGTTTTTAATGCGGTGGAAGTAATGACTCATTTCATTTAGTTCGTGATAGTGCGTAGCAAATAATGTTTTCGCTTTAAACTTCGGATGCTCATGTATGAACTCGGCAATGGCCCAGGCAATGGAGATACCATCGTAAGTAGAGGTTCCTCTTCCGATCTCATCCAGCAATACCAAACTGCGGTTGCTGAGGTTATTTACAATGCTCGCTGTTTCGTTCATCTCCACCATGAAAGTAGATTCGCCCGAAGAAATGTTATCACTCGCGCCTACGCGTGTAAAGATCTTGTCAATAATACCGATCTCAGCGGCTTTTGCAGGAACATAACAACCCATTTGTGCCAATAGCACAATCAAAGCCGTTTGTCGTAACAAGGCCGATTTACCCGACATGTTAGGACCCGTGATCATAATGATCTGCTGGGTGTCGTTATCGAGATAAACAGAATTGGAAACATATTCTTCTCCTATCGGTAATTGTTTTTCAATAACCGGGTGGCGGCCATCGGTAATGTTCAATGCAAAGCTATCATTGAGCTGCGGTTTCACATAACTGTTGTTGCGTGCCAATGCGGCGAACGACAATAAACAATCCATACGTGCTATTAATGCAGCGTTTTGCTGGATAGGAAGAATGTAGTCAGCCATGTCGCGCACGAGCTCTTCGTACAAACGCATTTCAATAGCAGAGATTTTTTCTTCGGCTCCTAATATTTTTTCCTCGTAAGTTTTTAATTCGGGAGTGATGTAACGTTCGGCATTGGTAAGCGTTTGCTTACGGATCCAATCCGTTGGCACTTTATCTTTGTGCGCATTAGTTACTTCCAGGTAATAACCAAATACATTGTTGAATGCTACTTTCAGCGAAGGAATGCCCGTGCGTTCACTTTCGCGGTTCTGGATCTGCAACAAAAATCCTTTGCCCGATCCGGAGATCGCTCTCAGCTCATCCAGCTCTTCGTTCACACCATCACAGATCACATTTCCTTTTGCAACAACAACAGGTGCATCTTCTTTAATTTCTTTTTCCAAACGATCGCGTAATGGGATGCAGGTGTTCAGTTTGGCAGCAGTTGCTTTCAGTGCAGGGTTTTCTGACTTCGCGGCTTCCTGCATAATTTCTTCGGTAAGGAAGAGCGCACGCTTCAGCTGGACAATTTCGCGTGGATTGATACGCCCGGCAGCAGCTTTGGAAATAAGTCGCTCCAGGTCGCCCAGCAATTCGAACTTGTTGCGAAGTACATCGCAGAGTTCGTAATCGTAAACAAAATATTCTACAATGCTTAAACGTTCGTTGATCTGGTCGATGTCCTTCAAAGGCAGCGCCATCCATCGCTTCAGCAAGCGTGCTCCCATCGGGGAAACAGTCTGATCGATTACATCCACCAAACATTTTCCGTTTTCGTGGTTCGATCCGAAAATCTCCAGGTTACGGATGGTGAAACGATCGAGCCACACATATTTTTCTTCCTCGATACGCGAAACAGTAGTGATGTGTTTTACACGATCATGCTTGGTTTCGCTGAGGTAATGCAATATTGCACCGCAGGAAGCAATGGCATGATCCATTCCTTCGATACCAAAACCTTTAAGCGAGTTGGTAGCGAAATGTTTGTTCAGTGACTCGTAACCATAATCATAGGTAAAGGCCCAGTCGTCGAGACCAAAGGAATAAAATTTTTCTCCAACCAGTTCATTCAGCGTAGAGCGTTTTGCTTTCTGAAAAAGAATTTCGTTAGGTTTAAAATTCTGGATGAGCTTTTCTACATAACTGAAACTTCCTTCAGCAATTAAAAACTCACCGGTGGAAATATCGAGGAAAGAAACACCTGCCATTTCACCATTAAAGTGAACAGAAGCGAGGAAATTATTGGAACGGTTCTCTAATACCTTATCATTGAAAGAAAGCCCCGGAGTTACCAGTTCGGTAACGCCACGTTTCACAATGGTTTTGGTCATCTTCGGGTCTTCCAGCTGATCGCATACCGCAACACGGTATCCGGCCCTTACCAAACGGGGCAAATAAGAATCCAGTGAATGATGCGGAAATCCGGCCAGCTCAATATATGCGGCAGCACCGTTGGCACGGCGTGTAAGTACGATACCAAGCGTGGCTGCAGTTTTTACAGCATCATCGCCAAAGGTTTCGTAAAAATCGCCCACACGAAACAGGAGGATCGCGTCCGGGTATTTGGACTTGATCTCGTTGAACTGTTTCATCAAGGGAGTTTCCTTGTCTGTTTTGTTTTTGGTACCTGCCGACATAGAGGGTTAAAGATACAAAGAGCTTGGGTAGTTAGAATAATGAAGTTTTACAAGGTTTTTAACAGGATTTGAAGGTTTTGATCATATGGAATAACTTTGGTAAATGAGAAAAATACTACTCGTTACATTATTAGCTATTTCAGTAAATGTGTTTGGGCAATTACCGAACACACTTACCCCGGCCGAAAAAGTTTACGGACTTTCTAAATTCTGGCAGGAAGTAAATTACAATTTTATTTTTTTGGATAAGGTTGGCAAAAGTGCCTGGGACAGCACTTACAAAGCCTTTATCCCTGTGGTACTGGATACAAAAAACGATTACCAGTATTTCAGGGAACTCGAACGTTTCTGCGCATTTTTAAAAGATGGCCACACCAACGTGTTTATGCCCGAAAAAAAAGAATATGAGCAAATGACCACCATGTTTGGTGAATACAGGATCTTCCTGGAAAACATTGATGGTAAAGCGATTGTTGTAAGAACCAACCTGAGCAAGAAAGCGGAGATACCTGTAGGCAGCGAAATAATAGAAGTGAATGGCCTCACTACTGCAAAGTATATTGAACAAAACGTTGCTCCCTATATTTCGTCGTCAACAGATTACGTGTTGAAAGACTGGAGCATCAATCGATTGCTGAGAGGATTTGAGGGAGATAGTTATGCAGTTAAGATCAAAAAACCGAAAGGGGAAATAATATCCTTAAAACTAACGCACACAACAACAACCGAAAAAGAAGTGTTCCCCGCATTTGATGAAGGAGGAGGTTTACTCGAATTTAAATGGCTACCCGGCCAGGTTGCATACCTTACTTTGAATGGGTTTGATGATGAAAAAATAGATTCCCTGTTTTTGCAAAAATTGCCGGAGCTATACAAAGCAAAAGGATTGATCATTGATCTGCGAAACAATGGCGGAGGATATACAAATATAGGACTTGAGATTTTTCAGTACCTCACCAACGATACCTTATTGTATGGTTCAAGATCTCTCACCCGCAATCATATTTCTACGTATAAAGCCTGGGGTGCCGCCCTGTCTGCAGCCGACACTGTAAATGGCAATTCCGACTGGGATATGTCGAAAGAAGAAGCGACACAGTGTTACCTTGCTTTTAACGACCAGTATTATTATAAGTTTGATTACGAAGCGGACACTATAAAATTAAAAGAGAAAAGAGTTGTTGTACCTACAGCTTTGCTTATTGGGCACCGCACAGCTTCTTCTGCGGAAGACTTCTTGATTTATGCCGACAATCAAAAGCATATGATCAAAATAGGAGAGAACACATTCGGGAGCACCGGTCAGCCTTATTCGTTTGAGTTAGTTGGTGGTGCAACAGCACGGATCTGTACGAAGAAAGATGTTTATCCTGATGGACGCGAATTTGTTGGCTATGGTATAAAACCGGATATAGAAGTAAAACCTACTGTAAATGATTATTTGCAGAAAAAGGATCCTGTTCTTACAAAGGCGATTGAATATTTAAAAACGAAGATCAAATAAGCCTTAAGTATTTCTTCCCGGCGTCTTCAGACTTTCCTTTTTCAAAATTGGTGTTGACATCACTTGCTTTAAGCATAAAGGTTCCGGTGCGTTTTTCTTTATGGCCATCTTGTTGTAGGGAAAGGTTGGTTTAATTTAGACAGTTTTTTTATTTACTTTCTTTGGCATAGGCCCAAAGAAAGTAACACCGCGCCCGACTGAAATCGTTCGGGCGGGAAGAAAGCCCCTAGATGCTGCGATTCCCGCCCGCCTCTCGCCATTTTTTTGAATGCCTAAGCGCGTGGACAAGTCTCATGCTAAGGCCTTCTAAAAAAATGACGTTCACCCCACGCCTGCATCGCGCAGCATCATGGCCAACGCACATCATTCAATTCAGCTTTTTCATATGCTCGGAGTCTACATACCTTTCCGTTTTAACTTTACACTCCAACACACATCCTAACCCGAAGGCAATGCCCGAATGGAACGTCATCGGCATTGCGTTATTGATGCGAGGCTCCGCTTTATGAGCGTTGCGTAACATTTTGGGCAACGAAGCGGTACCCCCGCGAGCCTTCCAAAATGTAGCAACCGAATAACTAGCGGAACGCATCAATAATGCGCCGACAAAGGCCCTTTTCTTTTGGGCCAACAAAAGAAAAGTAATGATTTAAACCAACCTTTTCCTACAGCAGGCTTAGCGGCTATCTCTTTGTTCTTTCCTCCATATTCAAATCATTATCAAAAGGACTTTTCGCGAAGGGATGCACCATTTGCTTTAAATATCCTTTAGGATAACTTGCTTCATGAAGTCCTGTTCCTTCGGGCCATTCGTTACCCGGTAAATAGTAGGTGCCAAAACACATATCAATGAACGGGAAAATGGTAGCGAAATTTTTTCCGTAATATTTTGGATCTTCACAATGATGCCAGTGATGATACTGTGGTGTGGTGAAAATGTATTTCAGAAATCCGAAATTGATACGTGTGTTTGCATGAATAAGCACGGCATGAATAGCCATGAACAAAATATAAATATTGAATACAAGTGGTGAAAAACCAAAAAGGTATAATGGAGCAAAAGCGGCGCAGCGGGTTACAAATATGTCAACAAAGTGCGTTCTGCTGCCGGCAAGCCAGTCCATAGCTTTGGTAGAATGGTGAATGGAATGGAACCTCCAGAAATAAGAATGTGAATGGAAAAAACGGTGTGTCCAATATTGGCAAAAATCAGCAACCAAAAATGCCAGGAAAACTTCTACCACCAATGGTAAGCCCTGCACCCAGGCCTGTAAACCTTCGAGTCCCATGGTTCCGAAAGTAGCAGTAACACTGGTAGTAACAACTACCCCGAAGAACTGGATGAACAAATGACTTACCACAAAGTATACCAGATCGGTTTTCCATTCTTCATGAAAACGCGCCTGGTCCTTGTTTTTAGGCCATACCATTTCTATCGGCACAAAAATAACAGCCATTAACAGCAGGTCGAGCAGGAGCCAGTCTAAACCAAAATACCAGGAACTTGGCCCAACCCTACTGGGTTGCACAGTGAAACCACCAATAAAAATAGTTCCGAGTATAATAATAATGCCAACCAACGCGTACGATTTTTTCTTACTCAAAATAAAACTAAGCACTGCAAAAAAGAATGATGCGATGATGACACCAATCAGCAGGAGTTTCATTTGCTCACCCGTATAAATAGCCCGGAATTGCGGAGAGGTAAATACTTTCGGAAACTTAAAGCAAAATACGGCTAAAAACGAAAGTGCTGCCAGGAATATGGAGATGGCGCCACTTATTTTTCCTTCACCAAATTTAAAACGATTACTCATGCATCAAATTTATTTATTCAAAATTAAAAAAAACAACAGGAAGAAAAACTCCTGAACGCTTGGCGGAGAAGAATTTTGACATAAATCAAAATTAGTTTTATTTTTTGACCCCATCTTTAAACCGTCCTTTTTCAAATTTAAGCTCAGGTGTGATTGCCATTAGAGGTAAACTTTCTGTACCTCGTTTTTTTAATTGCCCGTTAACAGGCTGAGATACGGTTATTACAGTTGTATTGGAATTTCCGGATGTGAACTTAAGTACATACAAGCTGTCGTTGGTGGGCGATTTGGTGATGTAACCATTGGTGCATTTTACAAAAGTGTCTTTTTGTGTTACACCATCCACATAAATTTTTACGACGTTGTCGAAATCAACGTACAGTTTTTTGCTTTCGGATGTAAGCACATTAATGTGCACCTGGGATGTTTGTGCCAGGCCTGCTTTTGCAGAGTAAACAATAATGATAAGGAGTGCAACAATGCTTTTCATAAGGTAGTTTATTACAAGAATAAGAAATTTAAGCAAATAGTTTTGAAAGCCAGGAAGCGAGTTATCTACATTCGATTATGGGTTACGTTTTAAGACCTCCCGTATCAATTAAAAGATGAAAGCTGTTAAACTCATAAGCCGGCGAATCTCCAGGATCCTTGCCGGATTTATTGGCTTCGTTGCTTTATATCTTTTTTCAGCGCAGCTGCTTTCGTTTTTTACAACAGGTAAAGATAGTATTAAGACAAGTGAAGAAACTATTGCCATATATGTGCAGGGCAACGGTGTGCATACCGATATAATAGTTCCGGTGCAAAGCGAAATAATAAACTGGAATGATACATTTGCAGTAAATACATTCGAACGGGCAGATACGGGTTACAGGTATATTTCTTTTGGCTGGGGCGATAAAGGTTTTTACCTGGATACACCTACCTGGGATGATCTTAAATTTTCTACAGCATTCAAGGCTGCTTTCTTTATGAGCTCCACCGCTATGCATGTTACTTATAGAAAGAAAGAACCCAAACAAAGTGCGAGTT